>NZ_KI421500.1:3915361-3984464 GCF_000473145.1 Leisingera daeponensis DSM 23529
GAGCCGGGTGGCCATGGTGCGCTTGTGATCCTCCTGGCGCTGGGTCAGGTCGGTATCGTCAAAGGACGTGAGCCGGTCCAGAACCGCCTCGACGCTGTTGATGGCGAGCCACAGGCCGGAGCCGGCCAGACCGAGCCATGCGAGCGGCGGCAGGATGGTGCTGATCTGGCCGGAAAACACAAAGGCATAGGAGCCGATCGCCAGCGCCACCAGCGTTGCGCTGCCGATACTGGCGGGGCCGCGGACCGACAGCAGGGTGTCGGTGACAACCTGATGCGAGACCTTGCGGGCGGCCCAGCCGGTGCCCTTCCACACCAGCCAGCCGGCGCCGGCCGAGAGCGCGAGCAGCAGCGGCAGGCCGAGAACCTCCCACCATTTGAAGCCGAAGGCGGCGTCTTCCTTGAGCGCGTCCGGCAGCATCTTTTCGAAGCGGCCCGGCCCGAAGCGGGCGAACAGGGCCGGGATGTTGCCGACGGTCTGGCGGGAGAACACCCAGACGGCGGCGCCGTCCTCCGGCTTGATGCGGTTCAGCCGGATCGCCACCGGGCGGTGGTCGAGCTCCAGCGTCCACAGCAGCAGCGACTTGCGCGGTTCCCCGGCCATGGCCTGATCGGAGGAGGCGCGCGCGTCCAGCCCGTCGGGCCGGTCGAGGATGATATCCCAGTCGATCACCGTCTTGCGGCTGATCACGGTTTCCAGCTGCCGCGCCAGTTCCGGACCGGCGGCCGGCTGCTGCGCCTCGGGAATGCCGGACAGGTCGAGCAGATGCGCGGCTTCGGCCCAGGCGTCTTCGCGGGCGGCGGCAATCAGGCTTTCGATAGCGGCGCGGGGGGTGTCGCGGTTGATCAGCGTGGAGGGCTGCGGCAGGCCCGTGTTCAGGCCGGAGACGCAATACCATCGGCTGCTGTCGCACCCGGTCTTGTCCTGCGCCGTCAGCGGCGCAGCGATCAGAAGCAAGGGAACCAGGAACCGCAGCAGCGTTTTTATCATGGCAGATCAACGCAGCGGGCCGGAGTTTGGTTCCGGCGGGGGCTCCGCCGCGCGGTATGATCTGGAGATCATTCTTCGGCTTTATGATCTTGACGGCATATTTCCTGTTTATGATCCGCAGTGCATATTGACGTATTATGATCCGAGGATCATATTCACAGGGAAAGGAGCCATCACCATGGATCAGATTGCCCGCACCCCCAAGGATATCGGCACCGCGCTGCGCAATGCGCGCAAGGCGCAGGGGCTGACCCAGGGCGAACTGGCGGCCCGCGCGGGCGTCTGGCAGCGCACGGTGTCCAGCATCGAGACCAGCAGCAGCGGCGCCAAGCTGGAGACGGTGTTCGACCTGCTGGCGGCGCTTGATCTGGAACTCCGCATCGCGCCGCGCAGCAAGATGAAGCCGGGCGAACTGGAGGATATCTTCTGATGGGGCGCAAGCGCACCTATGCGCCGCTGGATGTTTACATGAACGGCCGCAAGGCGGGGCAGTTCTGCCGCGGGCCGGACGGGGCGTTTGTCTTTGCCTATGCGCCGGAATGGCTGGCGTGGGAGAACGCGCTGCCGGTCTCGCGCTCCCTGCCGCTGCGCCCGGACCGCTATGCGGGGCCGCCGGTGATTGCGGTGTTCGACAACCTGCTGCCCGACAATGACAGCATCCGCCGCCGGGTGGCCGAACGGGTCGGCGCGGACGGGCTGGACGCCTACAGCCTGCTGGCGCGGATCGGGCGGGACTGCGTGGGGGCGCTGCAGTTCCTGCCCGAAGGCGAGCTGCCGCAGGACAGCGGCACGCTGACCGGCACGCCGCTGAGCGACGGCGAGATTGCCGCGCTGCTGCGCGATCTGGGCCGGACGCCGCTGGGGATCCGGCGGGAGCGGGATTTCCGGATTTCGGTTGCGGGCGCGCAGGAGAAGACCGCGCTGCTGTTTCACGGCGGCCAATGGATCGAGCCCTCGGGCACGACGCCGACCACGCATATCCTGAAGCCTGCGATCGGCACATTGCCCAATGGCATGGACCTGACCGACAGTATCGAGAACGAGCATTTCTGCCTGCGGCTGATGGCGGGGTTCGCTCTGCCGGTTGCGCGGACGGAGATTGCGGAGTTTGCGGGCACCAAGGCGCTGGTGATCGAACGCTTCGACCGTCTGCGGACGCGCGACGGGCGGCTGCTGCGGCTGCCGCAGGAGGACTGCTGCCAGGCGCTGTCGGTGCCGCCTTCACGCAAATACCAGAACGAGGGCGGCCCCGGCATCGCCGAGATCTGCGCCTTGCTTCAGGGCAGCGACGAGCCGCTGCGCGACCGGGCGCATTTCTTCAAGGCGGCGGTGCTGTTCTGGCTGATCGGGGCGACCGACGGCCATGCCAAGAACTTCAGCATTGCGCTGATGCCGGGCGGGCGGTTTACCATGACGCCGCTGTACGATGTGCTGACGGTGCAGCCCTCGCTGGAGGCCGGGCAGCTGCAGGCCAAGGACATGAAGCTGGCGATGCGGGCGGGCAAGAACCGGCATTACCGGGTGCCGGACATCATGGGGCGGCATTTTGCCGAGACCGGGCTGGCGGCGGGCTTTTCCCGCGCGCAGATCGCAGAGGTCTTCGGTCAGATCGCCGCGCAGGGGGAGGCGGCCTTTGCCGCTGCGCTGGCGGAGATGCCGGAAGGATTTCCCGAAGCCCTCGCGGCCTCGGTGAAGCGCGGGTTTGATCAGCGGCTGCCCCGGCTGCTGGCCGCGGTGTGAGGGGATGTTCGCGGGCGGGCATCAAACGCCGCATGGCCAAAGGCGCGGCAAACTCGGTAGCGTGACGTGGCAGTTGACAGAGGCGGCTGGCAGGGGAAGCTGAATTCAGCTGCCGGTGACCGGAGCCAGAGAGCAGAGCACATGGCAGAGACGCAACAGCAGGGCAGCGGCCCGGCCCTGACCGGGCTGACACAGCAGCAGGCGGAGGCCGCCCGCAAAACCCATGGCTGGAATGAGCTGCCAAGGCCCGGGCGGACCGGGCCGCTGGTGGTGTTCCTGCGCCAGTTCAGCAATTTCCTGGTGGTGATCCTGATCGTGGCCGGGATCATCGCCTTTACCCTCGGCGAATATGCCGACACGCTGGCGATCGGGCTGGTGATCGGGCTGAACGGGGTGCTGGGGTTCGTGCAGGAATGGCGGGCGGAGACCGCGCTGGAAAGCCTGCGCAACATGCTGTCGCCGCAGGCGCTGGTGCTGCGCGACGGGCGTGAGCGGCTGATCGCGGCGCGCGAGCTGGTGCCCGGCGATCTTGTCATCCTGGAGGCGGGCGCCCGCATCCCGGCCGATGCCGCCGTGCAGGAAGCCGCCGGGCTGCGGGTGGATGAAAGCGCCCTGACGGGCGAATCCGTGCCCATCGACAAGGCCCCGGGCGGCGATGCCGCCGCGGTCTATGCCGGGACTGTGGTGGCGGCCGGGCGGGCGCTGGCCGAGGTCACGGCGACCGGCGCGCAGACCGCCTTTGGCCAGATCGCCACGCTGACCGGATCGGTGGGTCTCAAGAAGACCAGCCTGCAGGTGCAGCTGGGCCGCCTGGCCCGGCAGCTGGGGTTTGCCGCGCTGGCGATTGCCGCCGCCATCCTGGGCCTTGGGCTCTATATGGGGCGCGGCGTTGCGGAGATGTTCATGACCGGCCTGTCGCTGTCGGTGGCGATGGTGCCCGAGGGGCTGCCTGCGGTGGTCACCATCACCCTGGCGCTGGGGGCGGCGGCGATGGTGCGCCAGCAGGCGCTGGCGCGCCGCCTGCAGGCGGTGGAGACGCTGGGCGCGGCCTCGGTCATCTGCACCGACAAGACCGGCACGCTGACCGAAAACAAGATGACGGTGACCCAGGTCTGGACCCTGGACCGCAGCTATCAGGTGACCGGAACCGGCTATGACCCGGCGGGCCATATCGCTTTTGAGGGCGCGGTGGTTGGCGCCCGGGACGATGCCGTTCTGGCAGCGCTGCTGGAAGCCGGGCTGACCTGCACCCATGCCAGCCTGCACCGCGAGGGCGGTCACTGGGAGATGACCGGCGCCCCGACCGAGGGGGCGCTGGTCACCCTCGGCTACAAGGGCTGGGCCGATCCGCCGCCGCCGGACACGGTGCTGGCGGAGATCCCGTTCAGCAGCGAGCGCAAGCGGATGAGCGTGCTGGTGCGCCGCGGCGGCGCGGCGAAGGTCCTGACCAAGGGCGCGCCGGAGCAGGTGCTGAGCATCTGCACTGAGGTGCTGACCCAGGACGGCCCGCGGAAGCTGGGCGCGCAGGAGGCGGCTGCCATCACCGCCGCCTACGAGGCGATGGCGGGGGAGGGGCTGCGGGTGATCGGCCTGGCCGAGGGCGCGGCGGACGGCGGGACCATCGCCGAAGAGGGCATGACCTTTCTGGGGCTGGCCGGCCTGATCGACCCGCCGCGGCCCGAGGTGCGGCCCGCGATCGGCGCCGCCCGCTCTGCCGGCATCCGGGTGATCATGATCACCGGCGACAGCCCGCTGACCGCGCAGGCGATTGCGGGCCAGCTGGGCCTGCCTGCCGCACGGACAGTCACCGGGGCGGAGCTGGAAACCCTGGACGAGGCGGCGCTGAGCCAGCTTTTGCGGGAAGAGGTGCTGTTTGCCCGCACCCGGCCCGCCCACAAGATGCGGATCGTGTCGGCGCTGCAGGACCAGCATCAGATCGTGGCGATGACGGGCGACGGCGTGAATGACGCTCCGGCGCTGAAGAAGGCCGACATTGGCGTCTCGATGGGGGTGCGGGGGACGGATGTGGCCAAGGATGCCTCTGACCTGGTGCTGCTGGACGACAATTTCGCCACCATCGTGCGGGCCATCGGCGAGGGGCGGCGGCAGTTCACCAATGTGCGCAAGTTCGTGCGCTATCTGCTGTCCTCGAACGCCGGGGAGGTGATTGCGCTCTTGATCAATATCCTGATCGGCGGGCCGCTGATTTTCCTCGCGACCCAGATTTTGTGGATGAACCTTGTCACCGACGGGGTGACGGCGGTGGCGCTGGGGCTGGAGAAGGGCGAGCCGGACCAGATGGAGCACCCGCCGCGCGCGAAGGACACGCCGATCCTGGGCCGGGCCGGCATTGCGACCATTCTGGCGCTGGGGCTTTATACCGGCCTGGCCAGCCTGTGGCTGTTCCTGCATCTGCTGGACGGCAACGAGGATCTGGCCCGCACCGCCGCCTTCACCGCCATGGTGGTGTTTGAGAAGGCCAGCGTCTTTGCCTTCCGCTCGCTGCATCTGCCGTGCTGGCGGATCGGCTTTTTCAGCAACCCGTTCCTGCTGGCCGCGCTGGCGGTGACCATCGGGGCGCAGGTGGCGGCGGTGTACTGGCCGCCGCTGCAGGCGCTGCTGCACACGGTGCCGCTGGGCAGCGGCGAATGGATGCTGATCGGCCTCCTGGTGCTGCCGATCCTGCTGGTGCCGGAGATCCTCAAGACGCTGTGGCACCTCAGAACCCGCCGCAGCCGCGCGGTGCCCGCGGCGGCCTGACACCGGTCTAATGCGCCAGCAGAACCGGCAGCTCTGCCTGTTCGATCATGGTTCTGGTGGTGCCGCCAAAGACCGCCTCGCGCAGGCGGGAGTGGCCGTAGGCGCCCATGACGACGAGGCCGGCCCCGGCCTCTTTGGCGCGCGACTGGATGAAGCGGCCGATCTCGGCCCCGCTGTCGGGATACTGCGAGACGGTGACAGTGCAGCCGTGGTGGCTGAGCCAGGCCGCGGCATCGGTGCCCGGATCCTCGCCGTCGCGCTGTTCGGTGATGTCGGGATCGAAGCAGCCGATGATGACCTCGCGGGCCTTGCGCAAGTAGGGCAGGGCGGCATGGGCCGCACGGGAGGCGGCCAGGCTGCTGTTCCAGGCCAGAAAGACGCGCTCATAGGCTGCAAACGGGCTGCCGTTCAGGATCACCGGCGCGGGCGATTGGAACAGCGCGCCGTGCAGGGCGTCGCGGAACACCTCGCCGTCGTGCCCCAGCCCCGCTGCCATCTGCACGATATCGCAGGTCTTGGCGCGCTGCGCCGCGTGCAGCCGCATCTCGGCGCCGGTGCAGACCGCGTATTGCGCATCCCCGGCGCAGCCGCAGCGCGACAGCATCTCCGCGATCGCGGCAGCCCGCGATTGCGCGGCGGTGCGGGCCGTGTTGAGGCGGTCGATCCAATCTTCGGGCATCGCCGCCGAGGCAAAGGCACTGGTGCCGAGGATGAAATAGGGGCGGCCGGGCAGCTTATCCAGCAGCAGGCAGGCCAGATAGGCCTGCTCGTCCCGGGCTGCCTCTGCGGCGGCGGCCACCGCCGCGTCGGGGGTGTCTTTTCCGAGTGTAAACAGCACTGTTCTGCGTTGCATTGCGGGCCTCCGGACGCTGGGACGCGGCAGGCGGGCAGGCGCGCCGCCTGCATCAGTAGATCACGTCCGCACCGGGATGCCATGATCCTGATCAATCCGGCGCGGCGGCGCGGCAGGGTCAGCGGGCCCAGAACACATGCTTGAAGTATCCGTTCAGGTCGAGCAGCCAACTGGCGGGCGGCAGCTGCAAAAGGGTCAGCACGGCCAGCGCGAGAACCGCCGCAAGCGCGATCAGCGCCTCGGTGCGGTGGCCCTGAGGCGCGGTTCCGCTGCCCCAGAGCAGGGACTTGAACACCGGCAGATGCAGCGCTGCGTGCCACAGGGAGAAGCCTGTAAACAGCACCGCCAGGACGATGTGCAGATCGCTCCAGCCCTGCCGGTCCAGCCCCAGAGCCTGCCAGCCGGTGGCGCTGGAAATCCTGCCCTTGGGCGCGAACAGCAAAAGACCGCCGCTGAGGAGAATGGCAGCGAAGGAGAAGGTCACGCCAAAGACGGCCAGGGCCCGGGCTGTGAGCCTGCCCTTAATGTGAGGGGGTGCATCGGTGTTGGACATGTCGGGGCCTCCGGTCGGGTCAGCCGGAGTCTATCCCGGGAGAGAGGGGAGCGCTTTGATCCAGATAAGTCCGGGGCAGGGGCGGGCGGCGGATCACCGCCTGCGGAAGCCCATCGCCCTGCTGATCCGGCGGCGGGCCAGCGCCAGCGCGGCGGTGCGCGGCAGGGTGCCGTCCTGCGCGGCCAGCGCCAGCACCTCTGCCGTGTTGGCAAAGACGCGGCTGGAGATGGTTTCAAAGGCAGCGCTTTCGGACAGGCCGCGCAGCTCCATCGCGGCGCAGATCACGCCGCCGGCGTTGGCGATGAAATCCGGCACCACGGTGATCCCGCGCGCGTGGAGGCGCTGTTCGGCCTCTTCGGTGGCGGGGATGTTGGCCCCCTCCAGCACCAGGCGGGCGCGGATGGCATCGGCATTGCCGGCGCGGATGGCATCCGGGCGCGCGGCGGGCACCAGAATATCGCAATCCGCCGTGATGACGGCGCTGCTGTCCGCCGCTGCGGCGCCGGGATAGGCGGCGACGCTTTCACCGCCGGCTTTGACAGCATCAAGCCGCGCGGGGTCCAGCCCGTCCGGCAGCAGCGCCCCGCCGCGCGAATCCGCGACCGCGACGATCCGTGCCCCGGCGGCCGCAAACCGGTGCGCGCACCAGCGCCCGACTGCGCCGTAGCCCTGGATGGCGACGCGCGCCCCCTTGAGGGAGAGGATTCCGGCCGCCTCTGCCGCACGGGCCGCCGCAAGAAGGCCATGCGCGGTGGCGCCGGTTTCGTCCAGCGGGATGCCGCCCAGCTCCCGCGGCAGGCCGACGGCGCGGGTGCCTTCGTCGCGGATCCAGGCCATGGCGGTTTCGTCGGTGCCCATGTCGGGGCCTGGGATATAGCTGCCGGTGGTGCGGATGGCGCGGGCGAAGGCGCGGATCAGCCGCTCCTTGTCCGCCGACGGCATCCCGGGGTCCGCGGCGATCACCGATTTTCCGCCGCCATGCGGCAGGCCCGCGGCGGCGTTCTTGAGCGTCATCGCCCGGGCCAGCCGGGCGCATTCGCGGGCGGTCACGTCCGGCGCCATCCGGCAGCCGCCGATGGCGGGGCCTGCGGCGGTGTTGTCCACCACCACAATCGCGCGCAGGCCGCTGTGCGGGCCGGTCAGCTCGATGAGCTGCTCGGGCCCCAGATCATCCGCATAGGCAAAGCGTTCTGTCATCGTCTCCCCCGGTTCTCGGTGTCCCGTTTTCGGTGTTCAGTGTCCGGTGTCCGGCGCCTGCCCTCAGTCCGGGCGTTCCAGATCGGCAATTGCGGCGGCCAGGAACCGTGCCGCCTCGCCGCCGGTGACGGCGCGGTGGTCGAAGGTGAGCGACAGGGGCAGCACCCGCTGCCGCTCCGGCCCCTCTGGCCCCCAGGCGGCGGCATCGAAGATCCGCCCCGCCCCCAGGATCGCCACCTGCGGCGGCCGCACCACCAGGGTGGCATGGCGGCCGCCGAGCGGGCCGAAATTGGACAGGGTCAGCGTCGCCCCCGCCTGATCCGCGGCCTGCAGCCGCCGCTGGCGCGCGGCGCCGGTCAGCCGCTGCACTTCGCGCTGCAGGGCAGCGGTATCGGTCTGCCCGGCATCGCGCAGCACCGGCACGTAAAGCCCCGCGGCGGTGTCCACGGCGATCCCCAGGTCAACTGTGCGGTGCAGCTCGCGGATCTGGGTTCCGGCGTCGTACCAGGCGTTCAGCGCCGGTTCCGCCGCCGCCGCCGCGGCCGCCGCCCGCACCAGCCGCAGCAGCACGCCGGGGCCGGTCCATGCGGTGACCGCCGCCTGGTCGTGCAGCGTGGCGGGCACCACCTGCGCCCCGGCCTCGGCCATCCGGCGCGCCATGGCACGGCGCTGTTCGGACAGGAGTTCGCCTTCTTCCGGGGGGATCAGCGCCTCGACATCGGCGCGGGTGATGGTGCCGCCGGGACCGCTGCCGGCGACACCGGACAGCGCCAGCCCGTGCCGGGCAGCCAGCGCCCGCGCGGCCGGCATGGCCCGGGGCGGCGGCGGGCGCACGCGGCCTGCCGGGCCTGCCGCCGCCGGAGCGGGCGCGGCCAGCGTTTCGGACTGGGACGCGGCGGCTGCGTTCAGATCGCCGACGACCGCGCCGCGGTCCGGCCTTGCGCCGGTGTCGAAATCCGCCAGCGGCGCGCCCACCTGGATCAGGCTGCCGGGCTGCACGAACTGCTTGACCAGCGTGCCCGGCCAGGGCGCCGGGATCTCCACCACGGCCTTGTCGGTCTCCACCGACACCAGCGGCTGCTCTGCCACCACGCGGTCGCCGGGCGCGGCGTGCCATTCCAGCAGTTCAGCCTCCTCCAGCCCTTCGCCCAAATCGGGCAGGACAAAGCGTTTCAGTGCCATGACATCACCTCGCGGGCGGCAGCGGTGATTTGGGCGGCGCCGGGCAGGTAGAGGTGTTCGAGCCGGGCCAGCGGCGGGATGATGTCAGGTGCGGCAACCCGGCGCACCGGAGCCAGCAGCGCCTCCAGCGCCTGCTCGGCGATGCAGGCAGCAATCTCGGCGCCAAAGCCGCCGGTGCGCGGGGCCTCGTGCACGATCACGCAGCGCCCGGTCTTGCGGACAGAGGCGAGAACCGCGGGCGCGTCATAGGGTTTCAGCGTCGCCAGGTCGAGGATTTCCGCCGAAATGCCGCCCTCCGCCAGATCCTGCGCCGCCTCCTGGCATTCCTTGACCGAAGCGCCCCAGGTCACGAGGGTCAGGTCGCGGCCCTGCCGCAGCAGGCTGGCCCGGCCGAGGGGCAGCCCGGCGCCGTCCTCCGCCACCTCCTGGCGGCTGGCGCGGTAGAGGCGCTTGGGCTCGAAAAACACCACCGGGTCCGGGTCGCGGATCGCCGACAGCAGCAGGCCATAGGCCTGCGCGGGCGAGGAGGGGATCACCACCTTCAGCCCCGGGATATGGGCAAACAGCGCCTCGATGCTTTCGGAGTGATGCTCCGGCGCGCGGACCCCCGCGCCGTAGGGCGCGCGCAGCACCAGCGGGCAGGTCAGCCGGCCTCGGGTGCGGTTGCGCATCCGCGCCGCGTGATTGGCGATCTGGTCCAGGGCCGGGTGGATGAAGCCCTGGAACTGGATCTCCGCAACCGGGCGGAAGCCCTGCACCGCCAGCCCCACTGCCGCCCCGGCAAGGCCCGCCTCGGACAAGGGCGTGTCGCGCACCCGGTCCCGCCCGAACCGCTGCCACAGGCCCTCGGTGGCGCGGAACACGCCGCCGTCGGGGCCGATGTCCTCGCCCAGCAGCAGCACGGCGGGATCGTCCTCCATCGCGCGGGCGAGGGCGGCGCGCACCGCTTCGACCAGGGTCATCTCAGCCATCGCGGGCCTCCGCCGGTTGCGCGGGGATCGGCGGCACAGCGCCCGCCAGCCCGGCATAGAGATAATCCGCAACCGCCGTGTCCGGCTGCGGCGGCGTCGCCAGATAGGCTTCGGCGGCGGCTTCGACCTCGGACCCGATCTCGGCCTTCAGCGCCTCCTCCTCCTGCCGGGTCCAGCCGTGTGCGTCCTGCAGGTGCTTGCGCAGGCGGCGCAGCGGTTCCGCCGCCCAGTGCCTGCTGACCTCGGCGTCGTCGCGGTAGCGGGCGGCATCGTCGGCGGTGGTGTGGTCGGACAGCCGGTAGGAGATGCATTCGATCACGCTGGCGCCGCCGCCGCTGCGGGCGCGCGCCAGAGCGCGTTCCACTGCGTCCCGCACCGCGATCACGTCGCAGCCGTCGGCCTGTTCGCCCGGCAGCCCGGCGGCGACCGCCTTTTGCGCCAGGGCCGCGGCTGCGGTCTGGCTGCTGAGCGGCACCGATATGGCCCATTGGTTGTTGTTGATCACAAACACCGCCGGCAGGGTCCACACGCCGGCCATGTTCAGCGCCTCGTGGAAATCCCCGCGCGAGGTCGAGCCGTCGCCGCCAACCGCCACCGCGCAGCGCGCCTCGCCCCTGAGCTGGAAGGCCAGCGCCACCCCCACGGCCTGGGGGTACTGGGTGCTGACCGGCACGCAGACCGGGAAATCCTGCCGCGGACCGGCGAAATCCGAGCCGCGCTCATCGCCGCCCCAGTAGAGCAGCGATTCCTCCATCCGCACGCCGCGCCAGAATTGCGCCCCCTGTTCGCGGAAGGACGGCAGCAGCACATCCTCGGGCCGCATCGCGGCGGCAATGCCGACGGCGGCGGCCTCCTGCCCCAGCGAGGACGCGAAGGTGCCCAGCCGCCCGGTGCGCTGAAGGGCGACGGCCTTCTTGTCGAACAGGCGCGTGCGCAGCATCCCGGCATAGAGCGCGGTCAGCTCTGTCCGCTGTTTGGCGAAATCCGGCAAGCAGCCCTGCACCGTCCCCTGCGCGGACAGATACCGGGTGAAGGGGATTGCGGCCAGCCCGGCCGCTGTGCCGTGCTGGTCAGCATTCTGCGGCATTGCGGCATTCCTGCAAGTGTAGTGCCGCTTATAAAATTAGGCCGGCGGCGCGCACTGTCCACGCCCGCGGCGCGGCTTGACCTTGCTCAAGGCGGCGCGGCGGCGGGGCTGCTAGGCTTTCTTGGGGGTGAGGCGATGCAACCGGATGAAACCCAGCAGGCAGAAGTGGTGGCCTTTCTGAGCGAGCCGTCGGTGCACGGGGCGGAGGCGCCCGTCGAGGTGATCACGACCCATTCCGCGCATGTGTTCCTGACCGGCAGCCAGGCGTTCAAGATCAAGCGGGCGGTGCGCTACAGCTATCTGGATTTCTCCTCGCTGGCGGCGCGCAAGGCGGTGCTGGAGCGTGAGCTGGCGCTGAATGCCCCGGCAGCGCCCGAGATCTATGACAGCGTGATCGCGGTCACGCGGGAGCCGTCGGGGCGGCTGGCCCTGGATGGCGCGGGAACGGCGGCCGAATACGTCCTGCGGATGCGCCGGTTCCCGCGGGAGGCGGAGCTGAGCCATATTGCCGATCGCGGCGGGCTGACGGTTGATCTGGCCGGACGGCTGGGCACTGCGGTGGCCGCCTATCACGCGGAGGCGGCGCGGCGCGGCGCCGGCGGGGACGCCCTGATCGGGGAAATCGTGGAGGAACTGCGGGAGGCGCTTGGCGGCATGGAGGAAGTGCTGGGCCGCGGCCGGGTGGACGCCTTCCTGGAGGCCGCCGGGCGGGCCTTTGCAGCGGCAGCGCCGTTGCTGTCGCAACGGGCCGGGGCGGGGCTGGTGCGGCGCTGCCACGGCGATCTGCACCTGCGGAACCTGGTGCTGATCGGCGGCCGGGTGGTGCCCTTTGACGCGCTGGAGTTCGATGAGCGGCTGGGCACCTGCGACGTGTTCTATGATTTCGCCTTTCTGCTGATGGATCTGCTGCACCGGGGCGCGGCGGCGCAGGCAAATGCGGCGCTGAACAGCTATTTGCGGGCGACGGGGGATTTCGGCGGGCTGGCTGCACTGCCGCTGTTCATGGCGCTGCGGGCCGCGATCCGGGCGATGGTGACGGTGCAGGGGATGGCCGGGAGCGGCAGCGAAGCGGCTGCCGGGGAGGCCCGCAGCTATCTGGATCTGGCGGCAGACTGCCTTGCCGCCGCGCCGCCGCGGCTGGTGGCCGTGGGCGGGCTGTCGGGCACCGGCAAGACCACGGTTGCCGCGCGCGTCGCGCCGCTGCTGCGGCCCGCGCCCGGCGCAGTGCATCTGCGCAGCGATGTGGAGCGCAAGGCGCTTTTGGGTGCCGCGCCGCTGGATCGGCTGCCCGCCGCGGGCTATGGCCCGGACGTGACCGCCAGGGTCTATGCCCGTCTGCTGGAGCTGGCGGAGCAGGCCCTGCGCGCCGGCCACAGCGTCATTCTGGATGCGACCTTTCTGGAGGCGGAGTTCCGCGACCGGGCGCAGGCGCTGGCGGACCGGCTGCGGGTTCCGTTCGCGGGGATCTGGCTGCAGGGCGACCCGGCGGTGCTGGAACAGCGGATCGCTGCGCGCACAGGCGATGCCTCGGATGCCGACGCGCAGGTGCTGCGGGCGCAGCTGAAGCGCGCCGCGGACCCCGCAGGCTGGACCCGGATCGCCTGCGGCGGCGAAGCCGGTGAGGTGGCCGGGCTGGTCGAGGCCGCGCTGGGTAAGGCGTGACCGGGCGCAGACCGCAGGACAGGCCCCAAGCCGCCGTATGACTCCAATCAATGCAGCGCCGCCTTCGCCGGGGTAGCCTGAAGCCAGCATTAAGGAGGACCGCGATGTACAAGAATATCCTTGTCCCGATTGCCCCGGACCACAGCGCCGATACCGCTGCTGCGATGGAGGCCGCCCGGCTGCTGGCGGGCAGCGATGGCAGCATCACCGCGCTGACCGTGGCCGAAGCCATTCCCGGCTATGTGGTGCAGCAGCTGCCGGAGGGTCTGCTGGAACATACCCATGACGAGATGCTGGCGTCGCTCAAGGCCGATCTGGGCGGGGTGAAAGACGTCAAGGCGGTGGTTGTCACCGGCCATGCCGGACGCGCGATTACCGATTACGCCGACCAGCATGGCGCCGATTGCATCGTCATCGCGTCGCACCGGCCCGGGCTGCAGGATTACTTCCTGGGATCGACGGCGGCGCGGGTGGTGCGCCACGCCGCCTGCACCGTGGTTGTGATCCGCTAGCTGTCCTGCGCCACCGAGCGGCGGAACAGCAAGAGGCTGGTGGCCAGCAGCGCCGCGCCCAGCAGCGCCATCCACAGGAATTCCGGCCAGACGGTTTCAAAGCCTGCGCCCTTGAACACGATGGCCTGGCTGGCGGACATGTAATGGCGCGACGGCAGGAGCGTGGTGGCGGCCTGCAGCCAGCCGGGCTGGCTTTCGACCGGGGTTTCGCCGCCCGACAGCATCAGCATCGGCAGGATCGTCAGCATCACCAGCAGCGCAAACTGCGCCATGGAGCGCGCGACCGTCGCCAGAAACACCCCCAGCGCGGTGGCGGTGAACAGAAACAGCGCCGTGCCGCAGAGGAACAGGATCTTGGACCCGGCGATGCTGATGCCCAGAAAACCCTGCATCACAAACGCCAGCGACAGCGCGGCCGCAACCAGCACCACCGCGGCGTTGGCCCAGATCTTGGCCACCGCGATGTCAAACGGCGACAGCGGCATCGCCAGCAGATGCTCGATGGTGCCGTGCTCGCGCTCGCGGATCATCGCGGCACCGGTCAGGATCGTGGTCAGCCACATGATCTGGCCGATCAGCGCGTTGATGCCGGAAAAGCGCACGGTGTCGCGGTTCGGGTTGAAGGCGCTGCGGATGATGATGCCCAGGGTCTGCGGCGCGGCCAGATCGGCGCCGATGGCAAAGCGGCGGATTTCGGTGCTGAGAATGCTGGTGATGTAATGCACGCCGATGCCCGCCTGCTCCATCGCGGTGGCGTCGATCAGCACCTGGATTTCCGGCACCCGGGCGGCGCGCAGGTCCTTTTCAAAGCCGGGCGGCACCGCCACCACGAACAGGAAGTCGCCCGCATCCATCCGCGCGGCGCCGGTGCCGGGGGCGATCTGCACCACCGGCTGGAATTCCGGCGGAAAGAACGCCTCCGCCAGTTTGCGCGACAGGGGCGAGTTGTCCTCGTCCGCGAAGGCAATCGAGGCGTTGTTGACCGAGGTGGCCACGCCCGTCGCCTCCAGCACCGGCGACAGGCTGAAGGACCAGACCAGAAGCGCCATCATGACCCAGTCGCGGCGCAGGCTCATCATCTCCTTGAGGCCGAGCCAGAATATCCGGGACAGCCGCTGCATCTACTTCTCCTGCGCGCGCAGCGACAGCGCGGCCAGCAGGGTGAACACCGGGCCGAAGCAGGCCAGCGCCAGAATGTCGGGCAGCAGCGCCTCCCAGCCCAGCCCCTTGGTGAAGGCGCCCACGTTCAGATGCAGGAAATAGGAGGACGGCCACAGCGAGCCGATGGTCTGGGCGCCGCCCTCCAGCGTCGAGACCGGCTGCAGCAGGCCGGAGAACTGGATCGTCGGCACAACCGAGGCGATGGCGGTGGCAAAGGTGGCCGCCACCTGGCTGGAGGTCATGGTGGCGATCAGCATCCCGTAGGAGGTGGCGGCCCAGACATAAAGCAGCGCGCCAAGGGCCAAGGGCAGCGGGTCGCCCTTGAGCGGCACCCCGAAGACCACGATGGTCATCGCCGCCAGCAGCAGGAAGTTGGCATAGGCGATCACGATATAGGGGATCTGCTTGCCGATCAGGAATTCGAGCCGGGTGGTGGGCGTGACGTAGAAATTGACGACCGAGCCCAGCTCCTTTTCCCGCGCGACACTGACCGCCATCAGCACCGCGGGCAGCATGATCAGCAGGATCGCGGGCATCGCAGGCGCCATGGCGGCGATGCTCTCAAAGCTCTGGTTGTAGCGGAACCGCGGCTCTATCCGGGCGATTTCGGGCTGGCGGACACCGCTGGCGGCGGCCTGAGCGCTCAGGAAGGACTGATGCAGCCCGGCGGCGTAGCCCTCGACCGTTTCGCCCTTGAAGGGGATGGCGCCATCGACGATCGCCAACACCTCCGCCGGTTCACCGGCGCGCAGCTTGCGCCCGAAATCGGGCGGCAGCTCAACCACCAGCGACACCTCGCCCGAGACCAGCCGGCTGCGGCCCTCGGCGGCGCTGGCCAGCGGCGGGGTGGGGCGGAAGTAGCGGGAGCCGGAGATTTCCGCCAGGTAGGCGCGGCTTTCGGGGCTTTGCGACAGGTCGAGCGCGGCATAGTCCAGCTCGTCGATGTCCAGCGAAATGCCGAAGCAGAACACCAGCATCAGGATCACCGAGCCGAGGAAGGCAAAGGCCAGGCGCACATGGTCGCGCAGCACCTCCACCGTTTCGCGCCGCGCATAGGCCAGGGCGCGCCCGAGGCCGCCGCCCGTGCTGGCGCGGGCGGCCTGCACGCCGGTCACCGGCGCGGCGACCGGGGCAGGGGGATCGGCGGCCTTGAGGATGGAAATAAACGCCTCCTCCAGGCTGTCTGCCGCCTCGGCGGCCATCAGGTCTTCGGGGGTGCCTTCGGCCAGAACCTTGCCCGCATGCATGAAGGACACCCGGTCGCAGCGTTCCGCCTCGCCCATGAAGTGGGTGGAGACGAAGATCGTCACGCCCTCGTTGCGCGACAGCTCAACCAGCAATGCCCAGAACATGTCGCGCGCCTCCGGATCGACGCCGGAGGTCGGCTCGTCCAGGATCAGCACCCGCGGGCGGTGGATCACCGCAACCGCCAGCGACAGTCGCTGCTTGATGCCCAGCGGCAGGGCGGCGGCGAGGGTGGTGCTGTGCGCCGCAAGGCCAAAGCGCCGGGTCAGTTCCGCAACCCGCGCCTCGCGGTCTTTGATCCCGAAAATGCGGGCGTGAAGCTGCAGGTTCTGCTGCACGCTCAACTCGCCATAGAGCGAAAACGCCTGGCTCATATAGCCGATCTCGCGGCGCAGCGCGCGGTTGCGGGCGTCAACCGGCTTGCCGAACAGCTGCGCTGTGCCGGAGCTGATCGGCAAAAGGCCGGTCAGCATCTTCATGGTGGTCGACTTGCCGCAGCCGTTGGAGCCCAGAAAGCCGAAGATCTCGCCCCGCCCGATGGTGAAATCGACGCTGTCCACCGCGACGAAATCGCCGAAGCGCCGGGTCAGCCCGCGGGCGGTGATCACCGGCTCGGGACTGACCCGGTGCGCGGGCGCTGCGACCTCGATCGCCAGCGGCTCCCCATGCGCCCGCAACTGCCGGTAGGCGGTTTCCAGGTCGGGCGCGGCGCCTCTCAGCGCCTCCGGCGGGCCCTGGAACAGCACCCGCCCCGCGTCCATGGCGACGATCCAGTCGAAACTCTGCGCCTCCTCCATGTAGGCGGTCGAAACCAGCACCGAGAGGCCGGGGCTTTGGTTGCGGATGGCGCTGACCAGCGCCCAGAACTGGCGGCGCGACAGCGGATCGACGCCGGTGGTCGGCTCATCCAGCACCAGCAGCTTGGGGTCGTGGATCAGGGCGCAGCACAGGCCCAGCTTCTGTTTCATGCCGCCAGACAGCCTGCCCATCAGCCGGTCCGCGAAAGGCGCCAGCCCGGTGGCTGAGAGCAGCGCCGCAATGCGGATCTCGCGTTCTTCCTCGCCCTGGCCGAAGAGGCGCGAGAAAAACTCCAGGTTCTCCCGCACCGACAGTTCCGGGTAGAGGTTGCGGCCCAGCCCCTGCGGCATGAAGGCAATGGCGGAGCAGACCCGGCGCCGGTGGGCGGCGTTGCCGATCGGGCCGCCCAGCACGTCTATCGACCCGGACTGCAGTTTCTTGGCGCCGGTGATCAGGCCCAGAAGGGTGGACTTGCCAACCCCGTCGGGGCCGATGAACCCCACCAGCCGGCCCGGCGGCAGATCCAGCGTGACCGTGTCCAGGGCGGTCAGCTTGCGGTAGCGGTGGCTCACCTGCGCGATGCGGATGCCGGGAGGGCCTGCCGCGGCGGTCATTCGAACAGCTCAGGCGGGATGCGCCGGTCCAGCGCTTCGGGCCAGGGCTGGTCCGGGTCCAGCCGGATCACCGCCACGCCGCGCAGGCCGGTCTTCACATGCTCGATCCGCGCCGCCACCAGATCCTGCGGGATGCGCACGCGGACGCGGAACACAAGCTGCTCGCGCTCGCTCAGGGTTTCGACCTGCTTGGGGGTGAACTGGGCCTCGGGCGAGACAAAGGTGACGGTTGCCGGAATGGCGTAATCGGGCAGCGCATCCAGCACGATGCGGGCCTCGGCGCCGATCGGCAGAAGCCCGGCCTCGCGGGCGGGCAGGAACACCTCCATATAGATGTTCTCAAGGCTCAAGAGCGTCAGGATCGGCCCGCCGGCGCCCACCACCTCGCCCGGCTCCGCCAGCCGGTACAGGACCCGGCCCGGCATCGGCGCGGTCAGGGTGCTGTCCTCGATCTGCGCCGCGATCCGGCGCACCTCGGCCTCCGCCGCGGCGATCCCGGCGTCGGCGGTGGCGACCCGCGCCCGCGCCGCGCCCAGCACCGCTTCGGCCACCGAATGGGCGGTGTCGCGCTCCTCAAAGACAGTCTCAGAGATGTTGTGCCCGGCCAAGAGCGCGGTGGCGCGCTCCAGCTCATGCTCGGCGCGGCGGTGCTCACTCTGGCGCTGCACCACCAGCGCCTCCGCCTCGGCCTTGGTCTGGCGCGCCAGCGCGGCTTCGGCCCTGGCCCGGTCATGCGCCGCCGACAGCTCATCGGTGTCCATCACCACCAGAACGTCGCCCGCCGCAACCAGGCTGCCCTCTGCCGCCATGACCCGCGCCACCCGGCCGGCCCTGGCGGGGGCGATCTCCACCTGTTCGGCCTCGATCCGGCCATTGCCCTGCACAAAGCCGCCCGGCAGCTCCGCGCCATTTCCGGAAACGTAAAAATACATTGCGGCGCCCGCCAGCAGCACAGCTGCCGCGGCAAATACCGCGCCTGTCTTCTTTTGCATCGCCAAGCGCCCGGTCCTTCACACCATCCGCCAAGCTTAGGCCGATCCCCGGCGGGATGACTTGTTCTGGATCAAGCCCCCTCAAGCGCGGCACCGCACGCGGGCCGCCCCTTAACCGCAGTCAATGCGCCTGCGCCAGGCGCGTGGTCAAATGGCCGCATCAGCTTCCAGCGGAGGCCGGTCCGGCCGGCAGGTCCGCAAGCCACGGCCCGGCACCGGTGGGGCCTGCAAGCAAAGGGAATGGCAACATGGCTTCGAAGGACAATTCGAACGGCAAGGCGGCCCCCGCAGCCGCGCAGGCAAAGGCCGAACCCGGCCCCGGCCGCCGCCGGTTCCTGAAAACCGCGGGGCTTGCGGGCCTCGGCGCCGCAGCGGGGCTGGCGGTTCCGTTTCACCGGAACCTGCCGCAGGGGTTCTTTCCCGCCGCGATGGCCAGCGAAAACGGCCTGGCGGGCAAGGAGGGGCTGACGCTGCTGAACGACCGGCCGCTGAATGCCGAAACCCCGCCGGAGCTGCTGGATGATCCGGTCACCCCGACGGCGCGGCACTTCATCCGCAACAACGGGCTGGCCCCCGACGACACCAGCGCGGAGGGCTGGACACTGACGGTCGACGGCTTCGCCGACAGCCCGCTGGAGCTGTCCATAGCCGATCTCAGGGACCGGTTCGAGGTGGTCACCCTGGCGCTGGCGCTGGAATGCGGCGGCAACGGGCGCGCCTTCTTCGATCCGCCCGCCAGCGGCAACCAGTGGACCTATGGCGCGGTGGCCTGCTCGGAATGGACCGGGGTGCGGCTGCGCGATGTGCTGCAGGCGGCGGGGGTGCAGGACAACGTGGTCTATACCGCGCATTACGGCGCCGACACCCATCTGTCGGGCGATCCGGACAAGCTGCCGATCTCGCGCGGGCTGCCGATCGCCAAGGCGCTGACGGACACCGTGCTGATCGCCTTCCAGATGAACGGCGCCGATCTGCACCCGATGAACGGCGCGCCGCTGCGGCTGGTGGTGCCGGGCTGGCCCGGCTCCTGCTCGCAGAAATGGCTGACCCGGATCGAGCTGCGCGACCAGGTGCATGACGGGCCGAAGATGACCGGCACCTCCTACCGCGTGCCCGCCTATCCGGTCGCGCCCGGCGACGACGTGCCCGAGGAGGATTTCCGCATCATCGAGCGGATGCCGGTGAAATCGCTGATCACCTTCCCTGCCAATGGCGCCGCGTCCGGGATGGAAACGGAGGTGCGCGGCCACGCCTGGTCCGGCGACCGCACGGTGGAGAGGCTGGATATCTCCTATGACTTCGGGGCCAGCTGGCAGGCGGCGGAACTCGACCCGCCCGTCAACGATGGCGCCTGGCAGAACTGGCGCGCAACGGTGCGCTTCCCGGTGGCCGGCTATTACGAGATCTGGGCCCGCGCCACCGACAGCGAGGGGGAGATGCAGCGGTTCGCCATCGACTGGAATCCCAAGGGGTATCTGAACAACCGGATGCACCGCGTCGGCCTGCGGGCCGGCTGATGCCGGGGCAGGGCGCATCCCGCACCGCCGCCCGCCCGGCACGCCTGCGGCTGGCTGCCTGGGCCGCCGCAGGCTGCGCGCTGGCGGCGGTGCCGGGCACCGCGGACGAGGCGGAATTCGGCCAGCTGGTCGCGGAGGAGGGGGCAGAGGAGACCTTTTACGCCTGCACCGCCTGCCATTCCGAGATGATCATCGCCCAGCAGGGCAAGACCCGCGCGGGCTGGGCGGATCTGCTGGACTGGATGGTCGAGGAGCAGGGCATGGCCGAACTGGACCCTGCCGAGCGCGACGTCATCCTCGATTACCTCGCCGCGCATTACAACACGGACCGGCCGAACTTTCCGCGCCGGTAAGACACCTATCACAGCAAGGAGTAATCCGATGACGATCAAGTCCCTGGCGGTTGCGCTGTTTTCGGCTGAAGACGCGCAGCAGCTCATGCCCTTTGCCGCGGATATGGCCAGCCGCAGCGGCGCCCATCTGACCGGCGTGATGCCCCTTGAAGCACAGGTGCCCTTTGCCGGAACCGAGGGCGGCCTGGTCAGCTATGGCGCGGCCTATGTGCCCGAATGGCAGCAGGCCGAGGCGGACGCTGCCGCCGATACCTTTGAAGCGGCGGCGGCGGGGCGCGATTTTCCCTATGATCTGCGGCAGCAGCCGCTGGGCAGCCAGAGCGCCGAGGAGTTCCTGCTCGACAACGTGGCCGCCGCGGATCTGGTGATCGCGGCGCAATGCCCGCCGCAGCGCGCCAGGTACAGCCAGCGCCAGCTGCAGGAGCAGCTGATCCGCCGCTCGGGCCGCCCGGTGCTGGTCCTGCCCCAAGGCTGGACCCCGGCCCCCGTCGGCGCGCATATCCTGATCGGCTGGAGCAACACCCGCGAAGCCGTGCGCGCCGCCCATGACGCCCGCGCCCTGGCGCAGCCGGGGGCTGCCCTGTCCATCCTTCACGTCGGCGACGGCAGCGACGGGCTGACCTGCCGCGAGGACATGGCGGCCGCCTTTGACCGGCACGGCCACCCGGTGACGCTGATCAACCGCGAACGCACCGCGCAGGACACCGGGACCATGCTGCTGAAGGTGGCGGTGGAATGCGGCGCCGACATGCTGGCCGCCGGCGCCTTCGGGCATTCCTGGGCCTATGATTTCGTGATCGGCGCCGCCACCCGCGAGCTCCTGGCCCATGCGAAACTGCCGGTCCTGTTCTCCAGGTAAGCCACCGCAAGAGGGGAGGCCGCCATGCCGCCGCCAGACAGTGCCAGGCTGCGTTTCCTCGGGGCCGCGGGAACGGTCACCGGCTCGCGCTACCTGATCGAGGCCGGGCGGCACCGGGTGCTGGTCGATTGCGGGCTGTACCAGGGCTATAAGCAGCTGAGGCGGCGCAACCGCAAGCCGTTCCCGGTGCGCCCCGGTTCGATCACCGCCATTCTGCTGACCCATGCCCATCTGGATCATTCCGGCTATCTGCCCGCGCTGATCCGTTCGGGCTGCCAGGCGCCGGTCTATTGCACGCCGCCGACCCGCGACCTGTGCGGGCTGCTGCTGCCCGACAGCGGCCGCCTGCAGGAGGAGGAGGCCCAGCACGCCCGGCGCAAGGGCTATTCCCGGCACAAGCGGCCCAGCCCGCTGTACACCGAACAGGACGCCCGCGCCGCCCTGCGCCGGTTCAAGACGCATCCCTTCGGGGTGCCGCTGGACCTTGGCGGCGGCCTGAGTGCGGAGTTCATCCGCGCGGGCCACCTGCTGGGGGCGGCGCAGATCCGCGTCAGCATCGGCGGCAAGACGGTGCATTTCAGCGGCGATCTGGGCCAGGACCGCGACCCGCTGATGCCGCCGCCGGAACCCTTCCCCGGCGCCGATGTTCTGGTCTGCGAGTCGACCTATGGCGACCGCCTGCACCCCGCCGTCTCCCCCGAGGATGAGCTGGCGGGCATCCTGGCCCCGTTCCTGAAGCAAAAGGGCATCGTGCTGATCCCCGCCTTTGCGGTCGGGCGCGCCCAGGGCATCACCTATCATCTGTCGCGCCTGATGGCCGCTGGCCGGATCCCGCGGGTTCCGGTGTTCCTGGACAGCCCGATGGCGTCGGATGCCACCGATATCTATCTCCGCCACTGCGCCGAGCACCGCATCCCCCGGCAGGACTGCGCCGCCGTCTTCCAGCTGCCGGCCCGGACCAATTCGGTGGCCGAGTCCAGAGAGCTGAACACGCTGGAGGGGCCGATGGTCATCCTGTCGGCCAGCGGCATGATCACCGGCGGGCGCATCCTGCATCACGTGGTGAACTTCGGCGGCAGCCTGCGCACCATGATCGTGCTGTCGGGCTATCAGGCGGGCGGCACCCGCGGCGCCTCGCTGGCGGCGGGGGAGCGGCGGCTGCGCATCTTCGGCAAGGACCACGTGATCCGCGCCCGCGTCGCCCAGCTTGAAACATTCTCGGGCCATGCCGACGCCGATGAGCTGCTGCGCTGGATGGCGGCCGGCCCGGCGCCTGCCATGACCTATCTCACCCATGGCGAAACGGAGGCCGCAGATACGCTCAGGCGGCGCATCTCGCATGAGCTGCACCGCCGCGCCCGGGTGCCCGAGCATCTGGAAGCGATCCGCATCGGCAACCCGGCATGACCCCGGCGCATGTCTTGCCGGGTGCCGCCCAAGGTGTTGCGCAGGGAGCCGTCACGCCGCTGCCGAAAGCTCCTGCCAGGCGTGGAATTGCGACAGGTAGACCCGCCCGTTCAGCTCATCCAGGAAATGCGTCTTCTCCAGCCGGTCCATCACCGGGCCCTTGACCTCGGACAGGTGCAGGCCGATCCCCTGCTCCTTCAGCCGCTGATTGATCGCCTCCAGGTTCTCCAGCGCGGAATAGTCGATTTCATTGACCGCCGAGCACATCAGCACCACGTGGCGCAGATCCTTGTCGCGGGCCAGCCGGTCAAGCACCAGGTTCTCCAGAAACCGCGCATTCACGAAATACAGGCTCTCGTCGATCCGAAGGCTCAGAAGGCCGGGACAGGTCTCCACCTTGTGGCGGTGGATATTGCGGAAATGCTCGGTGCCGGGCACCCGGCCCACCTCAGCCACATGCGGGCGCGAGGTCTTGTAGAGATGCAGCAGCAGCGACGTGATCACGCCGGCGGACACCCCGGCCTCGACGCCCAGGCCCAGGGTCATCAGCAGCGTCGCCGCCACTGCCGTGAAATCCGCCTTGGAATACCCCCACGTCCGTTTCAGGATCGAGAAATCGACCAGGCTCAGCACCGCGACGATGATCGTCGCGGCCAGCGTCGCCTTGGGCAGGAAATAGACCAGCGGGGTCAGGAACAGGGCCGCGATGGCCAGGCCGATGGCGGTGAATGCGCCGGCCGCCGGGGTTTCGGCCCCGGCGTCGTAATTCACCACCGACCGGGCAAATCCGCCGGTCACCGGAAAGCCGCCGGTGAACGCAGCCCCGAGATTCGCCGCCCCGAGGCCGATCAGCTCCTGATCGGGGTCGATGCGCTGCCGCTTGCGGGCGGCGAGCGTCTGCGCCACCGAGACGGATTCGACAAACCCGATCACCGAAATCAGCAGCGCCGGAACCAGCAGCGTGTTCAGCAGGTCCAGCGAGAACGAGGGCAGCGTCAGCGGCGGCAGGCTTTGCGGGACCTCGCCGACGATGGCGACTCCCTGGGTTTGCAGCCCGTAGGCCTGGACCGCCACCGTGGTGGCGACCACTGCACCAACCGGTCCCGCCTTGACGGCGATATCTGCCAGCCCCGGCGGCAGGCCAAGCCGCAGCAGCAGCGGCTTCAGCCCCTTGCGCACCCAGAACAGAAAGGCAATCGCCGCGGCGCCGATCAGCAGGGTCAGCCAATTGGTCTCAGCCGCATGGGCGGCCAGCGAGACCGCCATTTCCGGCAGCGTGTGGCCCCGCGCAGGCACCCCGAGAATGTGCTTCAGCTGGCTGGCCGCAATCAGAACGCCCGAGGCGGTGATGAACCCCGCAATCACCGGATGGCTCAGGAAATTTGCCAGAAACCCCAGCCGCAGCAGACCCATCGCAAGCAGCATCACGCCCGACAGCAGGGCCAGCGACAGGGCCGCCAGCGCATATCCCATGGTGCCCTGTTCGGCCACTTGCCCGACCGCCACAGCCGTCATCAGCGACACCACCGCCACCGGCCCCACCGCCAGCACCCGCGAGGTTCCAAACACAGCGTAAAGCAGGATCGGAACGATCGAGGCATAGATCCCGGCTTCCGGCGGCAGCCCGGCCAGCAGCGCATAGGCCAGGGATTGCGGTATCAGCATGATCGTGACGATCACCGCCGCGATCAGGTCGCTGGACATCTGGGCACCGGTATAGGAACGGCCCCAGTCCAGAATGGGCAGGTATCGCACCAATGGGCTCATCAGTGTGCTCTCCTCGGGAAAGACGGATCAGGCCGGGCACCCGGCGCGCTGTGGTGGAGCATGGCACTTTAGTGAACATGGCAAGGAAGGCAACGGGCCTTGGCGGGCTGCGCTGAGATGTCCTGCGCGGCGGGCCGCTGCCGCGCTCTGGAGCTGGCTGCGGGGGGTTGACGCGAGGCAATGCGGCCCGCCCGGTGCCGGATTACATTTTCCGGGAATCGCTTGGAGAACAGGGGGCTGGCCATGACTGACAGAATTCTTGCTGCCACGGACGGATCGCACGCCGGAAACCGCGCGGTGGACTTTGCCGCCAGGCTGTCGGACAGGCTCGGCCACGGCCTCAGCATCGTGCACGTCTACCTGCACGGGCGCCCGCCCGCAGAGATGATGCGGCTCGCCGAGACAGAACAGCTCTACGCGCATGTGGCGGCGGCGCAGAACCTGACGCCCCGCGGCCAGCCCGCCAACTTTCTGGGGCTGTTTGCCAGCGCGGCAGAGGAGCATGAGAAGGCGAACGCGATCCTGGCGGTGGGCGAGACGATCCTCGACTGGGCAGAGCAGCGCGCCCGGGATGCGGGCGCGCGGGACGTGGTGACCCACCTTTGCGCCGGCGATTACGCGGACGCCATTCTGAAAACCGCCGATACCGAGAACGCCGCGATGATCGTCATCGGCCGGCGCGGTCTGGGCATGGTGCGCGAGATCCTGCTGGGCAGCGTCTCCCAGAAGGTCCTGCACCACGCGGCCTGCACCGTGATTGTCACCCAGTGATTGTCGCCCGGTAGCCCGGCAGCTTGGCCCGCGCGCCGCCTAATCCCAAAGGTCGCGGATCGGCTTGCGCATGGCGTTTTTCACCTGGTCGAACTCCCCTTTGGAGACGTGGCGGCGCAGCAGGTCGAACACCGCCGCCACCGCGCGTTCGGGGTCGTCCAGCGGATCCTTGTCAAAGCGCGCCTCGATGCGGGCCAGCAGGTCTTTCTTGCTGCGGGGCTTGGCCGGCGTCTTGGACGGGTCCCAGCCGGCATAGAACACGCCGCGCACCAGAACCGGCAGCTGCGCCGCCAGGTCGGCGGCTTCGTCCACCGACAGGAAATCGCGGATCGCATGCAGCGTTTCGTGCAGCAGCAGATAGGCCCTGGACTTGTCGGGCCATTCAAGATCCTCGCAGAGCTGGTTCAGCCATTCGGCAAAAACCTGCGGCGCATGATCCAGCGCCTTGATACCCGTGGTCGCCATCGTCTTCCCTCCCGCTGATATGTGCGGGGTCAGGATCGGCCATTTCGGCGCGGGCCGCATTAATGGGCATCAATGCCGCCCGCAGCGGCCCTGCTCGGCCGGGAGGGCTGATCCGTTCGAACACCGCGTCCACCTGCACATCGGCACCGTCTGCGGCAGGACGCACATCAAACATTACCATAATACAGATTACAGGCTCTTTGAGGCCGGACCCCGGCTAAGGCCGCGGCGCTGCGTCCGGTCGACAGAATCGCTTCGCGCCAGTATCGTCTCACTTGCACCGCGGGGCCATAGCACTCTACCGCCGGTCATTGTGCGGTACAGTATGCGGATCAGGACGCTACTGGCATTTCGTGCGGGGAACGTATCAGTGACACAGCAAGGCGCAATCCCGATACAATACACCAACGTGACCAGCCTGCGGATTGGCGCGATGGACTTCGGCAGCGATGACACCGCGCTGAACAGTTTCCGCAGGAACGTCCAGCGGGTGCCCGCAAACAAGATCCTGCTGCATGACGGCGAGCACAGCTGCAAGGTCATCGTGGTGATCGACGGCTGGCTGGCCACCTCGAAATCCTCTCTGAACGGCGAAGTGCAGCTGATCGACTTCATGCTGCCGGGCGACATCGCGGAATCGGCTGCGGCGGATGGCAAGACGGCCGGACTCAACATCGAGGCGGTCACCGATGCGCTGATCTCCGTCATTCCGCTGCCGGTCTGGCACCGGATGCTGGCGGAATCGCCGCGCCTGGCGCGGGCAAACGAGCAGGTGCAGGCCGCCGAGCGGGCGCGGCTGTCGGAGCGCATGCTGCGGCTGGGGCGCGGCAGCGCGGAAAGCCGCATCGCCTATGCGCTGATTGAGCTGTGCATCAGGCTCAGGCTGCTGGGCCTGTCGGACAATTGCGCCTTTCACCTGCCGCTGACGCAGCGCCATATCGGCGATTTCACCGGCCTGACCGCCGTCCACGTCTGCCGGACCCTGCGCCGCTTTGTCAGAAACGGGCTGGTCGAAACCGCCGATCACATGGATATCCGGATCACCGATCTGGCCGCCCTGTCGGACATCGCCGGGGTGGAGCCGGAGCGGCTGGCGGCCGAAATCACGCCGCTGCCGGAATAATCCCTGCCGGATCAGCGGTACTCGGCAATCTCGCCCAGGGCCTCGCCGGCCAGCTGCTCCGACGCATGGACGGCAATGTCCGTCACCGATAGCAGCCCCGCCAGCCGCCCGCTGTCATCCAGCACCGGCAGGCGGCGGACCTGGTGGTCCCCCATCAGCGCCGCCGCGGCTTCGATGCTGTCCTCTGCCCGGCAGCAGATCACCCCGTCATTCATCACGGCGGCGATGGTCAGCCCGTTCAGCGCGCTGTCCCGCCCGGCCAGCACCAGGGCAAGATCCCGGTCGGTGACGACGCCGACAATCTCATCGTCTTCAACAACCGGCAGCACGCCGATCCCAAGGCTGCGCATCTGCTCCGCGGCGCTGGCGACGCTGTCCCCGCGGCGGGCAAACCGTGCGGGAACCGACATGATCTCTTCTACAAGCATGGGCCTCTCCTTTCCCTGCCGCCGGCGGCCTGCCCGTCACCTGCGCCCGGACCGTCAGGAGGCCGGTTTCACATCAATTTTCTGCGCCGGGGTGCGGGCTTCCGGCGTCTTCGGCAGGCGCACGGTCAGAACCCCGTTCTTGAAGGTGGCGTCGATCTTGCTGCGGTCGATGCCCTCCGGGATCCGCACGCTGCGCTCGAACGCGCCGAACCGCCGCTCGCTCAGGTAATAGTCGCCTTCCTTGTCCCCCTCCTCGCGGTCTTCCTTCTTTTCGCCGCGCAGGGTCAGCATGCTGTCGCTCACCCGCAGGTCGATATCGTCCTCGGTCAGTCCGGGCAGCTCGGCGCACAGCTTCAGCTCGTCCTCCTTGTCGATCACATCCAGCACCGGCACCTTCCAGGTGAACTCAGGCAGCGCCCCGCTGATCCGGCGCCCCTGCCCCTTTCTGCGGCGGCGCAGCGGCGCAAAGAAACTGCCGGCGTTCAGATCTTCCAGCAGATCGTCGATCTCGTCCCGGATGTTCCAAAGCGGTCCCCAGGTGCGCTCGGCAACGCCGGTGTCCTGGCTGGCAGTCGGTTCGGCGGGTTTCGGGTCCTGTTTGTCGGTCATCGTCCGGGTTCCTTCGAAAATTGATGAGTCGCTGTATCCACAACATTCCGCCACGCCCGCTGGCTGCGCATTAACCAGCGTTAAAGCGCGCCGCAGCCGGCCCCGCCCTGCACGGGTTGACCGGCATCAACCCCTGACATCGTGGCGATCTGATATATTTCATAGGCAGGCCTCGCGGCGGCGCCACCCCCGCGGACGCCCGCATCCGGGAAGGAACCCCCAAGCCATGAGTTACAAGACCATACTTGCCTGCCTGACGTCGGAGTTCGCCGCCGCGCACCTGCTGCCGGCGGCCTGCGGTCTGGCGCGGCAGTTCGACGCCCATCTGACCGGCCTGCACACGCGCGAGGCGCTGGTGCCCTACTCCGGCATCGCAATCGCCTCCGATGAAATCGTTCTGGGCGACTTCAACCAGCGCGTCGCGGAAGAGGACCAGAAGATCGAGACGCTGTTCCAGGCCGCGGCGGACAAGGCCGGCTGCACCGCGGAATGGCGCTCGCGCGCGGCCCGCTCGCCGGACGCCGCGGACGAGCTGCTGGACTCGGCCACGCGCTCCGATCTGATCATGGCGCTGCTGCCCGACCGGCAGCAGGAACGCTTCGATCAGGCCGGGTTTCAAAAGGATCTGGTGGTGAACAGCGGCCGCCCGGTGCTGCTGCTGCCGGATGACTGGGGCAGCAAGCCGGTCGGCACCCGCATCCTGGCCGCCTGGAACGGCAGCCGCGAGGCGGCCCGCGCCCTGCACGACGGCCTGCCCTTCCTGCAGCGCGCCGCCTTTGCCGAGGTCGTCACCATCCAGGAGCCGCATCACCGCGCTGCCAAATTCGCGACCGAAGGCCATGAAATCGCCCGCGTGCTGTCCCGCCACGGAGTCACGGCGGAGGTCCGCCAGATTCAGGACACCGAGCATCCGCCAGGCATCCGCATTCTGATGGAGGCCGCCAGCCAGGAATGCGATCTGGTGATCATGGGCGGCTACGGCCATTCCAGGCTGCACCGGCTGATCTTCGGCGATGCGTCCGAGCACGTGCTGCAGGAGGCCCGGATCCCGGTGCTGATGTCCGGCTGACAGCACAAAAGCGCCCCGCGGGGCGGCGGGGCGCTGTCCGGTTCAGACCGGCTCAGGCTTGTTCAGACCGGGTCGGACTGCGTGGTCTTGGTGGCGTTCTTGGTCATCTTCACCGCTTCGCCGATGCTCTCTTCCACCGCATCCGCTTCGGTATCGCTCATGTATCGGGCGCAGCGGGACATCATGCCGAGCCACTCCTG
This sequence comes from Leisingera daeponensis DSM 23529, assembly GCF_000473145.1. Classification (NCBI taxonomy): domain Bacteria; kingdom Pseudomonadati; phylum Pseudomonadota; class Alphaproteobacteria; order Rhodobacterales; family Roseobacteraceae; genus Leisingera; species Leisingera daeponensis. The sequence goes on from NZ_KI421500.1 coordinate 3,944,247, forward strand.
GCCGTCTTCGGCAATGCGGTCAGCCGAGTGGCGCTGCCATTCCGCAAAGGCTTCGGCCACCGAAACCGGCGCGCCGGGGCCGTCCGAGGCAAAAGTCCGGGCCGCGTCCAGCGCCGTCCGCGCCGCCTCGTGCCGGCGCTCGAACCAATGGCGCGCAAAGACTTCCGCTTCATCCAGGAGCTTTTCCTGAACGTTCCAGAATTGCTCCACCTGCGGTTTGTACATCGGGTTGAACTGCATCGCGCTTTGCCAAGGCTTCAGCGCCTCCGCAAAAATTCCCGCACTTTTGTATGTCGGTTTTGCTGGCATCTGTGCATCTCCTCGCAGCGGATTTCACCTTGCCAGCATTGTGCCACCTGCGCGCCGGGGCCGCTTTAATTAAGATCAAATGCGCGCCCTGACGGGCCGCAGCCCGGCGAAAAACCGCTCAACGTCTTCAGGCGCCGGGCACCGCAACGGGGACAGGCGGGGCGCAGGTTCGGGCAGCTCTCTCGCGGCCCTCCCCTGCCGGATTGCCCGGCCCTGTCCCCTTTGCGCGGATGCGAGCGATTGAACCGGTTCGATCCCGCCGGGAAGGCTTTGGTTACAACCCCAGCTTGGAACGGGTTTCCATGACATTGGATTGGAATTTGTAGCCCTTTTTCATCCCGGAATACTTTTTGATCCCGGAATTCTTTCCGGCCAGCGGCCACCATTCCGGATCATTGGGCCAGCTGCGCCAAACGGTTCCCCAGCGGTCAACCACGTGGGAAATACAGGTCTGATCGCCAAGGCTTTTTCCGGCCTGGCCACCGTTTGGCCAGTACCAGGAGAGCTGATGGCAGACGCTGCCCTGCGGGTCGATTTTCCATTCCCCGGCGCCCAGGCTTTCACTGTTTTCGCCGCACCAGGCGCGGGCTTGCTGGTTGGGGGCATAGTATATGCCGCCGCTGCACCCTTCGGCCCAGATATCAGTCTTTCCGGCATAGATCTCCGCGATGCGTTGCGGAGAGGCGGGCTTGGCGCTGCGAGGTTTCGGATCCGCGAGAACAAGCGACGGAAGGGCGCCCAGAAGGACAGTTGCGGCGAGTTTCGCAGCCAATTTCATGTAAAATCTCCTACGGTTAACAGCAGGCGGTCAACAAAGGCCGCCCTGGAATCTTGCGTGTTTCTTGCCTCGCCCCGCATGGCTTCCTGGCACAAAGCCCTCGCCTTTCAAGCCAAGGCCGCTGCCGGGACGCGGCTTCTTCAGAACAGAAAGTTGGACGCGTCGTCGAGCTGTTCGACGGTCGTGTTCTGCACCGTGATCGTGACATTTCCGAAGTAGACGAACACATCCTCGCCCTGCTGGTCGAAATCCACCCCGTTCATGCCGGACGCTCCGCTTTTCACGTGGATTTTGTCAATTCCGATTTCGAAGTCGGTAATGACGTCCGTGTGATCGTTCCGGCTGAACACAAAGACATCAGCGCCAGCCCCTCCGGTAAGCAGGTCATCGCTTTGCCCGCCTTTCAGGGTGTCTTGCCCGCTGCCGCCGCGCAGGGTGTCGTTGCCGGCGCCGCCAAACAGCTTGTCGTTTCCCTTGTTTCCAAGCAGGGTGTCGTTTTCAGAGCCGCCGGCCAGCTTGTCGCGCCCGCCTCCGCCAATGAGTTCATCACTGCCGTCTCCGCCCTGCAGCAGATCCCGTCCGCCGCCGCCCAGCAGCCGGTCATCGCCGCCCGCGCCTGTCAGCGTGTCGTTGCCTGCGCCGCCCCATGCGGTGTCGTTGCCGGCGCCAAGACGGAGAATATCATTTCCGCCCCGCGACCGGATTTCGAGACCGGTTCCGAGGTTCAGGGAAATGTCGTCATCTCCGGAAAACAGTCTCCGCACGAGTTGCTGCCCGCTCATCGCCTCATATTCCGCGTAGGGAAGTGCGAAGCCCGAAATCGAGACCAGCGACGTGTCACCGTCGGAGTAGGACAGGGAATAGATTTCCCAGTCGCTTTGAAGTGTGCTGGTGAAATTTCCCGTCAGCGTCAGAACAGAGCCGTCAAGGGCAGTCATCTCGATCGAGAAGCTGTCGATTTCAGTGCTCGCGGACTCATCGAAGTTCTCGAATGCCAGGAGTCTGTTCAGAGTCGGCGCGCCATTTAAGCCGCCGATAAATGCGTTAGCCATGGCATGTGTCTTTCTGCTGTGAAAATTTCATCGTGGCTATACCGGTAGAACAGGCCCGGGAAAAAACAATGAATTTTCAGTAAATCCCGCCTAAAGGCCGAATTTGAATAGACTATTGAGGCCAAAGCGGCCTGAGAGCCGAAACTGTTTCCAAGTTCTGAACTGTTCTCTGTGCAAACCGCCAGCGGAGAGCCTGCGGCCTGAGAATCGTGCCGCGTTTTGCCTGGCGGCCGGTCTGCTTTTTAATCGCAAAGAGCACCGGAAACCCAAGGCTGCCTGGCTCATCAGCAGCCATTGAGCGGCTGCGTCCCTTTGCGGGTCCGGGGGGAACCCTAGGCACGAGAGCGACTCGCTGGATCAGGTTTTCTCAACAATTCCCCTCGGGCCAAGGGATTGTTATCTCATAAGCGGCACCTCCAAAGGAAATTCAGGAAAAATTTGAAGAAATTTTGACAAAGACAGCTTCAGGCAGGAAATTGGACGGCATGTAACCTGCTCTGCTTTTCTTGCGCGCAACCGCTGTGGGGACAGATTTCGCGCACATCAGACAGCAGTGCTGGCCTGCTTGGGGGTCGGGGGACCGTGTCAAACGATAGTGTTGTTTTGTGCGTTGCAGGTGTGTGCCTGCCAGCTCTCGGAGTGCAGTGCGTCTGCATTCGGAGGGGGCTTGATTGAAACGGTTTTCCTTTCATCAGGACAGGCTGGAAACCGTCGAGTCGTCCCGCAAAGTGTTCGACGACCCGAAACGGATCCGGGCGCGCCGGGCCAGGGCTGTGGTCATCGCGCTGGTCACGGCTGTCCTGTGCTGGGCGATCCTGTTTCTTGACGGTTCGTTCTCCTTGCAGTCCGCGCTGCGTGAACTGAACCCCTTTTACCGCGACGACCGCAGTCATGTTCATCCAGCCGGGGACAGCAGCGGTCAGCACGAGCTGACCCATTTGGCGTCGGCGTCACCGGTCGATCAGGCAGCGCCCGCCTGCGAAACAGGGCTCAAACAGCCCGTGTTTTCGGCGATGGCAGACCCGGGGGATCCCCGCGTCTTCGGCCACGTGCCGGTGTCGTCAGAGGGGGCATTTTTGTCGCTGGAAGACAGCTGCGGCCAACTGGGCGTGGTTGTGCCGGAATGGATCAGCATCGTCGAGGAACAGGACCGCCCTGCGGTGTCCCTGATCAGCAAGGACACCCGGATTTCTGTCGAAGAATACATTTCCGGTGCCGCTTTGCGTCCGCAGCTTCTGCCGGCCATCCAGCTGGGAGAGAAAAGGAAAGAAGAGGCCTTTCTGGAAAAGGTCGCTGATGCTGCGCAAGCGGCCCCCCTTGCCGAAGGCATGGCCGCCGCTGTGGCCGCCTTGAACGCCCAAGGGGCCTGCCTGGATTTCACCGGATTGAACCCGGAAGCCTTCCAGCGCCTCAGACCGCTGATGGCGCGCTTTTCTGAGACATTCCGCTCTCGCGGGCTGACAGCCTGCACCATTCTTGCAGGCGGCCAGGCTGAGTGGAAGGATGCGGATCTGACCGGTCTGTTTGATCAGGTTATCCTGAAGCTCTTCCAGGAGCCCTGGGCGGAATCCGTGCCTGGCCCGCTTGCCCCGTACAACTGGATTGAGGATGCGGCAGCCGAGGCGGTGCAGGCCATCGGTGCAAAAAAGCTGGTTGTCGCGATCGGGAATTTCGCCGTCGAGTGGACCTCCGGCTCATCAAAGCCTGAGCGCCTGTCTTATTCGGAAGCGATGCAGAGAATGAGCGCCGCCGGAGCGGACCTGCGCTTCAGCGCAAAATCCTCCAACAGCTTCAGCCGCTACCGGGACGCAGAGGGGCAGCAGCGCAAGATCTGGATGCTCGATGCCGCCTCCGCGCACAACCAGCTGCTCCGCCTGAAAGAGCTTGGCATTGCCAATGTCGCTGTCTGGTCGCTTGGCCAGGAGGACCCCGGCATCTGGAAAGTCCTGCAGCATCAGAATGCTGCCAAGGATGTTCTGCAAGCTGAACTTGCCGTTGCCGAGCTCGACAACTTTGTCGATTACACGGGACAGGGAGCCTTCATCCGTATCGGCCAGCGCGCATCGGCCGGTGTCCGCCAGCTGACCTTCGAGGCGCAAACCGGGCTGATCACGGACCAGACCTACAGCCGGCTGCCCAAGCCGTATTCGATCGAGCTGTACGGCAAGCCCGAACGGCGCAAGCTTGTGCTGACCTTCGATGACGGCCCGCACGAGAGGTTCACCAAGGAAATCCTGGACATCTTGAAGGAAGAGCAGGTGCCCGGCGCCTTCTTCGTCGTTGGCACCAGCGTCATGAATTCTCCCGATCTGGTCGCCCGGATGGTCGATGAGGGGCACGAGGTCGGCGCGCACAGCTTTTCCCATCCGAGAATGGACCAGATCTCCCAGACCCGTGTCGATCTGGAATTTGCGCTTCTGGACAAGATCCTGGCCGGATCGGCCGGCCGGAAAACCATGCTCTACCGCGAGCCGTTTCAGCGCCGCGGCGGACCGATCAGCGCAGAACGTGCCGCCTCGCTGGAGGCTGCCGAAGCCCGCGGGTTCACCATTGCAGGCATGGAAATTGTCCCCAAGGACTGGGAAGGCTGGGACAGCGGGCAGATCGCAAACTATGTGATCGGCGAGGTGGAGCAGGGCAACGGCAATGTCATCCTTCTGCACGATGGCGGTCTGGACCGCACCGCGACTGTCGAAGCCGTCCGCCCGATTATCCGCTCGCTCCGGGCAAAAGGCTATGAGTTCACGACGCTCGCGGATCTGCTGGGCACCAACCGCGCGGCCTTGATGCCCGTTGCCCAGGGCGGCTCTCCGGTCTTTGACCGGGTTTCGTTCTCGATGGTCTGGGTGGCGCAACAGGCGGTCGTGGTTGTTTTCTGGGTGGTGCTTGCAATCGGCCTTCTCCGTTCGGCCGGCATTCTGATCCTGGCGCTGTTGAACCGCCGCGAACGGTTCACGCCTTTGCAGCGGCAGCCGAAGGTTGCCGTGGTGATCCCCGCTCATAACGAAGCAAAGGTGATTGCCCAAAGCATCGAAAGCGTCCGTGCGAGCGGTTACAAGAATCTGGAAATCATCGTGGTGGACGATGGATCGACCGATGATACGCTGCTTGAGGTCCTGAAGTTCGGCCACAAAAGCGAGGTGCGCCTGATCTCGCAGCCGAACCAGGGAAAATGGAGCGCGCTGAACAGGGCCATCCAAAGCACAGACGCAGAGTTTGCTGTTTGCATCGATGCGGACACGCAAGTCTGCAAAGACGCGATCACTCATCTCGTCAGGCATTTCGCAGACCCGAAAACCGGCGCGGTGGCAGGCAAGATCATCGCAGGCAACCGCGTGAACCTGCTGACCCGCCTGCAAGCTTTTGAATACGCGACCTCCCAGAACATCGAACGAAAAGCCTTCGACCTGATCAACGGTATCCTGGTGGTCCCCGGCGCCATTGGCGCGTGGCGGGTCGAAGCGTTGAGGAAGGCGGGTTTTTTCAGTGAGGAAACCCTGACCGAAGACACCGACCTCACAATTCAGGTGAACCGGGCGGGCTACAATGTCGTGTTCGAGCCGAAAGCCAAGGCCTACACCGAGGTGCCGGAAAATGTGGGCCAGCTTCTGAAGCAGCGGCTCCGCTGGTCGCTGGGCATGTTCCAAAGCGCCTGGAAGCATAAGCGCGCGATCATCGAAGGCCGTTCGATCGGCCTGGTGTCCATTTCGGACATGTTCGTGTTCGGCTATGTCTTCCCGCTGCTGGCCCCGATCGCAGACCTGTTCGTGATCTTTATGCTCTACAACCTCATGGCAGGCGGCTGGACAGGCGATGTCGGCAGCACCCAGCAAGTGCAAACAACGCAGTACCTCTGGGCCTTTCTGGCGCTGCCGGCCTTGGAGCTGCTGATCGCCGCCATTGCGATCACCACCGACAAGGACGAAAGCAACTGGTCCCTGCTGCTGTTCCCGCTGCAAAGGCTGGCGTACCGCCCGCTCCTGTATTTTTCGGTCATCCGCTCGATCCTGCGGGCCGTAACCGGACGTTTAGCCAACTGGGGTAGCGTCAAACGTCACGGGCGCGATTACGGTTTGGTGGCCGGCAACACATGAAACGCAGATCCTTTCTGAAATCGGCGGCGGCCGGTCTGGCGCTGCTGCCGGGCAAGGGCGCCGCGTCCACGCTGTGGCAGCTTCCGGCGCAGGCGTTTCCGGTTGTGACAAACATCACCGAAGACGTCTCGATCCCGCATCTTATTACGGTGATAGATGCGTTTCTCGACCGGAACATGCCGCTGGCCTGCCTCGTCAATCCGTTTGACAAGCACGGCCGGCCCTACCCTGCGCAAAGCAAGCTGGCACAGGTGCTGAACGGGTATATGCTCGGCAGGAACGGTCTGGATGTTGTGCCCTACATTCCGGAGCTGTCCTCGCTTTCCGAGCATTTTCAGGCCCGGGCCGCCCATGATGCCCGCTCTGCCCTGCAAACCATGCTGCTGCCGGCGGTGTCCGCCCGAAACACGCGCCGCCTCATGCAGACAATCGCGTGTGCGGATCAGGATGCCCCCGCTGGCCCGCGGGGGGTGCGCTCCGCTGGCTTCCTCAATCTCCTGTCGGTTCCGGGGCAGTCGGCTCCGGTCCGCTCGGAGACTTGGGAAAACGGTGTTGTGCGGCTATTTGGCGGCACGGTGCAGTCCCTTACGGAGTTCCATGGCGATGCGGCGCCTGCCGGCGATCCGGCCAGCCAGAACATTCTCTACATTTCAGCCCAGGACATCTCCGGCATCCCTCTGAACCAGCTGGAGACAGCTGCGGAGCGGTTCGCCAGCGCGCTTTCGAAACAAGAGCTGGATGGCGATCTGTCTCTGCTGCCGGTGACGGACATCCAGCTGCGCGACAGCTACGGGTTCAAGCGTGTGGTATGCCTGCATGTGCTGCAGCCGCAGACGGACGACCGCGATCAGGCATCCGCGTATTCCGCCTTTACAGAGTTCCTGAAGGCGGCAGGCATCCCCTATTCGACCGGGGCGGGAGATGCGGAACGGGATGGCAGCGGCTTTTGGGTCCGGACCGGTTTTCAGAATGGCGACGCCGAGGCTGACACCGGGCAGCCCGGCATGTTCCCCATTGATATCGAAGACCGGAGCACCGCCAAAATCCGGACGGCCCGGCCGCTGGGGCCAGGCATCGGCGTGACCTTTCCCGCGGACGCGGCCGGACCGCAGGGGCTGGGGCGCTCGGGTTTCCTGCAATTCCCGCGCCGCGTCATCAGCGGCAGCGGCGTGGTGGAGGCATTTCAATCTGCAACGTCCGGAACTGAAGACGCAGTGATTTTCTTGACGCCGGGCGCGATTGCATTCCCGCCGGAGCGGCGCGCACTGGAAGGCCTTCTGCAAGACATGGCCGCCGGTGAAGGGACGCAGTTTCTCCGGCTTGAGGCGTTCGCCCGGACCGTTGCGCCCGCGGGACCGCTGCCCGCCCGCTACCGGAAGACGGCTGCCACTGCGCCAGAGCTGGTAAAAACACGCCCGCGCCTGGGGGATGCCGCGCGCGAAGCGCTGCTTGAAGATGCCCGCGTGGCTTGGCGGTATTTCGAGAAATTCACCGACCCTGGGACCGGGCTGTGCCCGGCGACCGTGGATTTCGCGCCCGGCGGGCGGCATCACGAGGCCGTCACGATGTGGGACGTCGGCAGCCACATCAACGGGCTTCTGGCGGCAAAACAGATCGGCCTGATCAGCCAGGAGGGTTTCGCGGCTGCCATTCGCAAGATCCTGCCCAATATCGCAGGCCGGACGTCGCAGGGCCGCCACTTGCCGCAGGGGTGGATACGGACCGACCGCCGCAAGTGGGGCAACAAGAATTTTGACGGCTCCGACGCGGGCCGGCTGCTCGCCGCCCTGGACAACCTGCGCCGCAACAGCAATTTCGGCGAACAGCTGGAGGCGCTTGTCGGCTCCTGGGACCTTCGGAAGGTGATCATCGACGGCGAAATTCACTCCGTCACAGACGGGGAATTGAAGACCTCATACGTGTCCCACAGCGCCCATTATTCGGCCTTGGCCTTCCGGCGGTGGGGGGTGTCCGCAAAGTCCCCCTATGAGGTCTTTGCCAGCCGGTCGGCAGCCGACGGGCAGATGGCCCTGCTTGAAGCTGCGGCCAGGATCGGGCCGATCGGCGCGGAGCCTCTTTTGCTTGAGGCGATGGAATTGGGGATGTCGCAGGAAAGCGCCTATCTGGCTGACGTGCTGTTCGGCGCGCAGCTGGAGGATTTCCGCGAAACAGGCAGGCTCATCTGCGTCTCGGAAGGGCCAATCGACAAGGCGCCCTGGTTTCTCTACCAGGGATTGCAGCTGGATGCGCAGGAGCGCACTTGGGCCTTTGACACCGTCGGTCAGGAGCCGGAGTACAGAACGCCCGGGTTCCGCGCAGAGAACCTCGCTCTCAGCAGCAAGGCTGCCTTTCTCTGGTCGGCCTATCAGCCGCATGACTACTCCGAAAAACTGGTCAGCTTCACCAGAAATATTGCCCGGACCAATAACGGTTTTGCGTCGAGCATCTACTTGAAAACCGGGCGTCCGACCGAGGCCTATACGGATCTGAACACCAACGGCGTTATCCTTCAGGCGATTGCGCATCGTCTTGCCGGTTCAGGCTGACTGGCCCGAACAGGCAAGACGCGGACCGGGAACCGTCTGCACAGCAGCTTTGCTTCAAAACGTGGCGCATCCGCTGGCAGCAATCTCTCCCGGCGACACCGGGTAACCTGGCCTCGGGTTCACAATAACCGGCTGGATACCGGTGATGCGGTTCATGCAGCTGTCAACCCAGCTTTCATTGATGCCCTTGCCGCCCACGTAGATATCCAGCCAGTCGTGGCCCTGATAGCCGCTGTGGCACGGTCCGGCCTGCGGTTTCGGCCCGTCACCGCACAGATCCTCGACAATCGCGTATCGCTGCAGGTTCTTGATGTAGAACTTGGTGCCTGCCGGGTAGTCCATGTAGCTGCGGCCGTTCCGTTTCACATGTCCGACCGCAAGCGTCACCGGGTCCTCGTAGGTGCCGGTCCCGCCTGCCTGCCGGTGGATCACCGGGCGGGCAATCTGTGCCGAGCCGCGCGGGGTATTGTCCCAATAGCTGTAGCCCGTTAAGAATGCGTTCATGGTTTGTTCCGCACTGTACGCAGCACCGCCACGCACTCCCGCAGCCACGCTCTCGTCAACCAGAAGCCGGGTGCTGTGCATTCCGTTCAGGCTGTCACTTGCTCTGTCCTGGACACTGCAGCCTGCTGCAGCAAGCAATGTCCCGGCAAAAAGCGCAATTCTGGAAACTTTGTAAGTCATACTGTCATCCTGTTTAACTGAGTACCCAGGAAGCTGCAGAGCAGTTTGAAATCGCAGCTGCCAACAGCTGCAATATGCACAGGATAAGGTAATAAGGGGTTAAAAACAAATGGAAAATTTTAACAACCCCGAAGGATCAAGGGCGGAAAATCCTGCCGGAAGGCATGTTGCGTTTAAAAACACCGGGTTAATGGCAGGGAGTTTTTTCCCGCAAATCCGCAGCTATCGGTGCGGGCGCGGGTGACGGCCCGCCAGGCACACAGTCCGCGCGGGCGAGCGGAAGACATGCGGCTGCCGCATTTTTTCCGGCAGACCTGAAAGCAGCCGCCGCGATTGCGGCGGCTGCTCCAGTCACAGCTCAGGCCCGGAAGAAATCAGGGGCCCGTTGCTTGTCAGCCCGGAAGCTTACAGAACAGCCCGCGCAATGCGGAGCATCTGAAGGAGCTCGTATTCCGACTGGTTCAGCTTCACCAGCTGCCCGTTCAGCACGGCGTAACTCTCATCTGCGCGCGGCTGCGGAAGACGGTACAGGCTGATCAGCTCCTCCTGCGTCAGGGCTGCTGTCGGGGCAATCGGCACCCCGGCCTCCAGGTCTGCCAACTGTGCCATCTGGTTCACCAGAAGCAGCGAGGTGTAATCCTCCTCGTCGAGCAGGACCGGCATACCGTCGATCAGAGCATACCGCTGGCCATCAGGCGCGGGATCGAGACCGAAGAGCGTCGCAACCTGGTCCGACTGCAGCAGCAGAAGCCCGGGGTCCGGATCGGCACCGGCTTCGGCGCTCAGCCAGGCGTCGCGGCGCTTCACCCAGATCTCATCGTACCCATCGTGACCGTAGGAGGCCCATTCGTCAAAGGTCACGCCTTTCTTGGCCAGGCCGGGCGGCACGCAAGGCGGATCCTTTTTTGCAAGGCCCGGCGGGCAATTGCTGTAGATGATCAGCTCATCGTCCGGGATGCCGGACGCCAGCAGCTGCGGGGTTGCCAGGGCGAGCGCCGCCGCACCCGCGACGCGCGCCATGTCGCGGCCCGCCGGCGCCGGTGCCGAAACGATGCGGCGCACGGCTTCTTCACGCTCTGCCGCGGTGAAGGCCCGGCGGTCCTTGGCGCCGCCACCGTTCCCTTCGGGTGCGTTCCTGGCACCGGCGCCGCTCTGCTTGGGCTTGGGGCCGCCCGCATGTTCAGGCTTGCCGCTGGCGGCGTGATCGTTTCCCTGGCCCGGCTTGGCGTGTCCATTGCCGGCATTGGCGTTCCCGTTGCCGGGGTTGCCCTTGCCCTTCTCGGCGCGCTTCATGCTGCCGCCCCCGTTGCCATTGCCCTTGCCGTTTCCGTTGCCGTTGTTGCCCTTGGCGAGCCAGATCTGCTCGCCGTCCGCCATGCCGAAGCCGGCGAAGCCGCCCTGCGCATGGAACGGGGCCGCGGACAGGGATGTCGAAGCCAGGGCAAGCGCCACGGCGCCGCCGATCACGAACTTATTCATGCCAATCTCCTTTTGTCTCGGACCTCAACGCGGCAAGCCAGCGCCGCGTTCCCCGGCTCCGGGCATCGGGCCGCGCCTTCCGCAGGCGGCGCAGCGTGAAGGAACCGGGCACAGGCCGGTCCAGCCCCGCCAAGCGCAAGAGACCGGCAAGCAGAACCGGATTGCCGCGTTCGGGACCACCGGCAGGCACCCGGCCCCGCCCTCATGCACAGTGGTGGCCCCGGAAAGCTGGCCCCGGAAGCGGGGTGCCGGTCTCAGAACCAGACCGGTCAATGCGGTATCGCGCGATACCGGGCGCGGCATTGCCGCAGACCGGGACAACAGCGAACATGCTCCCGGACCAGTCAGGGAGATTGATGTGCTCGAAAAAATTGAAGCGATGCAGCAGGCGCTCGGCCGGACACCGCATCTTGTCAGGCTGGGGCGGCTTTTCTCCGAAACGGTCCTGCTGCAGGTCGACGAGGCGGAATATTACCTTCATTTCGAGAAGGGCGAATTGGTTCGCGTGGAGGCGGGGCCCAGCCGCAAGACCGCTTGGCGTTTCGCTGTCAGGACCGACGCCGCGGCGCTGCGGGCTTTCTGGACGGCACGGCCCGCGCCCGGATTTCACGACCTGTTCGGCCTGGTCAAGATCGACCGGGCGCGCATCGACGGCGACATCCTGAGCCTGGTCAAGAACCTGCGGTTCTTCAAGGAATTCCTCGCCCTCGGACGCGGAGAGGCGGCGGCATGAGTATCGAACCCATCACCGGGCGCTATGCCACCGTCCAGATCGAAGGCCGCCCGCAGCGGATCTATTTCGAAGAGGCCGGATCCGGCCGTCCCGTCTTGTGCCTGCATACGGCGGGTGCCGACACCCGGCAATGGCGGCACCTGATGAACGATGCCGCCGTGACCCGCAGCCACCGGCTGATCGCCTTCGATATGCCCTGGCACGGCAAGTCGCTCCCGCCCGAGGGGTTCGAGCGGGAGGAATACCTGCTGACCACCGGGACGTACATCGCGACGGTTCTGGCCGTCTGCGAAACCCTTGGACTGGAGCGTCCCGTCCTCGCCGGATGCTCCATGGGCGGACGGATCGCCCTGCAACTGGCGGCGCTTCATCCCGAACGGTTTTCCGGATTCATCGCCATCGAGGCCTCTGATTTCCAGCCCGCCTGGTATGACATCGACTGGTTCGACCGGCCCGACGCGCATGGCGGGCAGATGGGCGCGGCGCTGGTTTCGGCCAATATCTCGCCCTACGCGCCCGAGACCGAGCGCTGGAATACGCTCTGGATGTTCATGGCGAGCGGCCCGGGTGTGTTCCGCGGGGACCTGAGCTTCTACACCCGCGACGACAGCCTGACCGGACGGCTGGACCGGATTGATACGGCCCGCACCCCGGTGCATCTGCTGGTGGGCGCCTATGACCTGACCTGCACGCCGGCAGACGCGGAACGCACTGCCGCGGCGATCCCGGGCGCGACCTGCACGGTCATGGACGAACTCGGCCACTTCCCGATGAGCGAACATCCCGAGGGGTTCCGGCCCTTCTTCATCGACGCCCTCGCGCGGATGACGGCAGAGCGGGAGGCGGTTGCATGAGCAGCCCTTGCATCATCTGTGTGGCCATCACCGGGTCCCTGCCGCAGAAATCCGACAATCCGGCTGTGCCGGTCTCGATCGGGGAGCAGGTGGAAAGCACCCAGGCGGCGCATGAGGCGGGGGCCAGCATCGTCCATGTCCATGTGCGCAATCCCGACGGCACCCCAAGTTCCAGCCCGGAGCGTTTTGCACGCCTGCTGGAGGGGCTGCGCAAGCACTGCCCGGACATCGTGGTCCAGTTCTCTACCGGCGGCCGGTCGGGCGCCGGCCGGGACCGCGGCAGGATGCTGCCGCTGAAGCCGGACATGGCCTCGCTTTCGGTCGGATCCAACAATTTCCCGGCCAGGGTCTACGAAAACCCGCCTCAGCTGGTCGACTGGCTGGCGGCGGAAATGGCCGCATACGGGATACGGCCCGAAATCGAGGCCTTCGACCTGTCGCATATCCTGATGGCACACCGGATGTGGCAGGACGGCCGCCTGCGCGACCGGCCCTACGTGCAATTCGTGATGGGGGTGCAGAACGCCATGCCCGCCGACCGGGAGGTGTTTAACTATTACGTGCAGACCATGCACCGCCTGTTCGGCACGGATGCGCCGTGGTGCGCCGCCGGCATCGGACGGCACCAGATCGAGCTGAACGACTGGGCGATCCGGGCGGGGGGCCATGTCCGCACCGGGCTCGAAGACAACGTGCGGCTGGACCGCGATACCCTGGCGCCGTCCAATGCCGCACTGGTGGCCCGGGCGGCGGCGCTCTGCGCCCGGCATCAGCGTCCGGTGGCAACCCCAGCCGAGACCCGCGCCATCCTCGGCCTGCATCAAACGGCCGCGGCTTGAAAACGCCAGGCGCGCTCTGCGCCGGCGGTCACCGGCCTTCCTTCTGGATCCTGCGGGCAAAGTTCTTGGCCAGGGAGGTGAAGTTCTGGGTATGCACCCCCTGGTTGTCCTGCCGCACGGCAAGGGAAATCGTCGTGCCCGGATTGTGCCCGGTGTAGTCGCGGTACACGACTCCGTGGCGCGGCGACAACGACACCGAGCGCGGCACCAGCGCAATGCCGACCCCCACCGAGACCAGCGAAATCGCTGATTGGAAATCCTGCGCCAGGACCTCCTTGGCAGGAATGAAGCCTTCCTTCTTGCACACGTCGAGGATCTGGTCGGCAAAGCTGGGCCGGGGACGGCGCGGATAGAGCACGAAGGTCTCGCGCTTCAGCCCGGCCAAGCGCAATTCCCCGGCGCGGGCCAGTCCGGACTCGGCGGGAACAGCCAGAATCAGCGGCTCTTCGTGGAACGGAAAACAGCGGATCTCTTCGTCGCTCAGCGCCGGGCGGGCGAAGGCCACGTCGATGTGGCGCGCGATCAGGGCGGTCTTCAGCTCGGCATTGTTCATCGCCGACAGCGCCAGTTCGATGTCGGGATACGCATTGCGGAACTCGCGGATCAGTTCGGGCAAGACTCCGTGGCTCGCGGTGCCGACAAAGGCGATGCGCAACCGGCCCGCAGCGCCTTCGCCGATGCGGCGCACTTCGCGTTCGGCGCGCTCCACCAGATCCATGATGTCACGCCCGCGCTTAAGCAGGGCATCCCCGGCCTGGGTCCTGCGGATCTGGCTGCGCGACCGGTCGAAGAGCAGCACGCCCAGATCGGACTCAAGCTGCGCGATCTGGCGGCTGAGAGGCGGCTGCGCGATGCCCAGCCGGGTGGCGGCGCGGCCGAAATGCAGCTCTTCAGCCACTGCCACGAAATAACTCAATCGCCTGAAATCCATGGCCTTCCTCCCCTCGGTCATCATTTGCCGCCCGACCGCGCAGGACAAGCTCTAAGATGTCCGCAGGGCGTCGCGCAGGCGGTCTTCGTCGAGATGCACGCCAAGGCCCGGCCCCTGCGGCACGCGCAAGTGGAAATCCTCGATCACCAGCGGGTCGCGCACGATCTCGGAGACATGCAGGCGCGGGCCGAAATGCTCGCACCCCCAGGGCAGGCGGGGCAATGCGGCAAACACCGCCAGATGCGCGGCCGCCCCGATCGAGCCTTCCAGGAGACAGCCGCCGTAAAGCTCCATACCGCTGCTTTCCGCGACCCTCGCCGCCTGGGACAGCGCCATAAGCCCGCCGCTCTTGACCAGTTTGAGCGAATAGACGCTGCCGCAGCCCATGGTGCCGGCCCGGGTGATTTCCCGGTGGGTAAAGGCCGCCTCGTCAACCATCAGCGGGATCGGGCTGCGCGCGGCCACCCGCGCCATGCCCTCGAAATCGTCGCCGGGCAGCGGCTGTTCGATCAGGTCGACCTGCAGTTCCTGCAAGGCAGGCAGGTAGCGGCGGCAGTCCGCCTCGCTCCAGGCCTGATTCACGTCGACGATCAGGCGGCGCATGCCCGGCACCTCCTCGCGCAGCTTCTGCAGACGGCGCAGGTCGGCCTCGGGGCTGTCAAAGCCCAGCTTGATCTTGAAATCACGGTGTTCACGGGCGGCCAGCTTGGCGCGGGCCTCCTCGGCCTCCTGGTCGGCATCGCCCGAGGCCAGCGCCCAAAGCACCGGCACCCGGTCGCGAACCGCTCCGCCGAAGAACGTTGCCGCCGGCACCCCGAGCGTGCGCGCGAGGGCATCAAAGACCGCGGCCTCGATGGCCCCCTTGGCGGAATTGTTGCGAAAGGCGGCCCGGGCCATGCGCGCCGCCACCGCGGCGGGCTGCGCGGCGGGACAGCCGGCCAGCGCGGGCGCAAGGTAGCGGGTGATCACAGACTGGATCGATTCCACCGATTCCTCGGCCCATCGCGGCCCGCCCAGAACCGCCGCCTCGCCGATGCCTTCGATGCCGTTCGCCAGCCGCACCCGGACCAGGACAAACTCGCGGGTGCTGAACTCGGTGTTGGACAGGCGGTGCGCGCGAATGCTGGGCAGGGTGACGATCTGGGCCCGGATCTCGCGGATCGCGGTCTCTCGGTTCAGATCCTGCCCCTGCGGCAGGGTGCCGGCACCTTCGGCGGCGGAATACGCCATTGGGTTCTCCTTGGTAATGGATGCAGAAGCCCCGAGGGACGCCCCGCGGGCGCCCCAGGGGAAGGCACGGGTTACTTCGCCGCCGCGGCGCGGGCCCCGGCCTCGGGCTTGAGGCGGAAATCGAAGCTCATCACCAGGTCGGTGCCGGCCCCGTCGGGCGCGGGTTTCATGTCGCCGATCAAGCTCTCCTTGACGGCAAAGACCGCGTCGTTGTCGAGATACTCGGTCTCGCTGTCGTAGATCTGGCTGATCAGGGGCTTGTAGCCGGGCTTGGTGATCATGAAGTGGATATGCCCGGGGCGCATCGGATGGTGGCCCATGTAGTTCAGCAACTCGCCCGCCGCGCCGTCATAGGGGATGGGATAGGGCTCGGGGCGCAGGCCCACGAAGTCGTAGGAGCCATCGGCGCCGGTCAGGAAACGGCCGCGCAGGTTGTAATCCGGCTGATCGGGGTCCTGCTGTTCATAAAGCCCGTTCGGCGCATCCTCCCAGACGTCGATCTGCACGCCTTCGATCGGATTGCCGCCGGTATCCAGCACGCGGCCCGACACGCGCACGGTTTGCTGACCCTCGAAGTCCTTCTGCACAATGCTGGCGCCTTTGGGAAGAACCGGCGGGTTCTCACGGTAGAACGGGCCCAGCACGGTGCTTTCGCTTTCGCCCTCGGTGACCTGATTGCCGAGCATGTCGACCAGCACCTCGACCCCGAGGATGTCGCAGATCAGGATGAATTCATTGCGCGCATCGCTCGAAATCTCGCCCGCCCGGCGCATCCATTCGCAGCCCTCGAGCCATTCGCCGTGGGTCAGGTTCACTTCCTTGGCGAAGGCATGGAAATGCTTCAGCGCCGAGGTCATGATCTCGCGGTTGCGGGCTGGGATATCGGGTTTCATCGCGTTTGTGACGGCCTCGGTGATGTTGTCCAGGGTGATGTTGCGCATCGGTTCTCTCCTCTTTTGCGTGTGTCTTGGGCGTTACCAGATCGCCTCGGCGATAGGGTCGCAAAGCTCTGGTGCCGGAGCCTGGCCGGCGATGGCGCCGAAACTGCCCTTGTAGAAGATCAGCGGCCGCGCCCCGGGATCGGTTGCCAGCTTCCGGACGCGGCCGATAAAGATCGTGTGATCGCCCGCCTGCACCTCGTTGACGATGTCGCAGGCATAGGCCGCCAGCGCGCCGCGGATCACCGGCAGGCGGTCGAGATCTTCGAATGGATTGGACAGCCCCTCGACCGGGCGTCCCGCGAAGTGCCAGGCCAGCCGCTCGGAGTTTTCAGACAGCGTGCTGACCGAGAAGCGCCCGGTCTGTTGCAGGTGCGGCAGGATCTTCGCGCGTTCCCCGATGGAGACGCAAATCAGCGGCGGATCAAGCGACACCGACATGAAGGCATTGGCGGTCATCCCGTGGTCGCCATCGGCATGGCGCGTGGCGATGACGTTGACGCCGGTGCCGAACAGGCCGCAGGCATCGCGAAGCTGGCGGGGGTCAGGCCGGGTCATGCGGGTGTCTCCGGGTTGAGGCCGGGGCGCAGAAGCGCTGCCGCAGCGGCGGTGAGGCCTTGTTCCAGCAGGCCGCGGATACGGGTCGAGGATACCACCTCGCCCGCGGCGCAGCGCACCGGCGGCTGGATATGAACGTCGAAGCGGCGCGCCAGCAGGCTGACGCCGCCCGCCTGTTTCGCGCCAAAGCGGAAATCGCCGCCGACGCGGATCTCCTGCGGCCGCAGGCGGGCCAGCCGGGCCATGAAGGCTTCGGGGGACAGGGACCGCAGCGCCTCGCCGAAGGAAAAGACCACGACGTGATCGGGGCCGAGCGCCGAGATGCGGGCCAGTTTTTCCGCCAGCGGGCAAAGCTGCGCGGCACGGCCGAAAAAGACCTTGGGCGGCGGATCGAAGGTGCAGACCACCGATGGCACGCCCAGGGCGCGGGCTCTCCTCACCGTGCCGGCGATCAGCGCCTGGTGGCCGGAATGCACGCCGTCGAACGCACCCAGCGTAACGACGCTTGCGCCAAGTGACGGCACATCGCGATGCCAGTGCGTCAGGTCGGGTTGGTCAAACATGGCGGCCTCCTCCTCCGGTCTGCCGGTTGGCCTGACCTTAGCGGCGCCGGGCGGCCGGACGCGATACCCGCACCGGTATGCTGTCATACCTAGCCGCACCGGCCATGAGAAACGCAGGATCAGGGCCATCCCGGCGGATGGCACACTGGCCGTTCCGTCGCTTCATCGGAGGAAAAAGACCATGCCCAAAGACGCCCTTCCCGGTTCCAGGACCGAGGTTTTCACCGGACAGGAGTTCTTGGAAAGCATCCAGGACAGCCGCGAAATCTATATCTATGGCGAACGTGTGAAGGACGTGACCAAGCACCCCGCCTTCCGCAATTCCGCCCGCATGGTGGCGCGCTGGTACGACAAGTTCCACGAACGCAAGGATGTGATCGGCGTGCAGGCCGACAACGGCTCGGGCAATGTCACGCACCCTTTCTTCCTGGGTTCGAAGACAAGCGGGGACCTGATAAAAAGCCGCGACGCCGTGGCCGAGCTGCAAAAGGTCTCCTACGGCTGGATGGGCCGGTCGCCTGATTACAAGGCTGCCTTCCTCGGCACCCTGGGCGCCAACAGCGGCTTTTACGGCGAATACGCCGGCAATGCGCTGAACTGGTACAACAAGACCCAGAACCGGCTGGACTACTGGAACCACGCCATCGTCAACCCGCCGATCGACCGCGACCGCGCGATCGAGGAGGTCCGCGACGTGTTCATGCATGTGGAAAAGGAAACTGACGCCGGGCTGATCGTCTCGGGGGCAAAGGTGGTTGCCACCGGGTCGGCGCTGACCCATTACAACTTCATCGCCCACTACGGCATTCCGGTGAAGGACAAGGAATTCGCGCTGATCTTCACCGCGCCGATGGACGCCGAAGGGGTCAAGCTGATTGCCCGGTCGTCCTATGAATTCAACGCCGCCGCAACCGGATCGCCGTTCGACTACCCGCTGTCCTCGCGGATGGATGAAAACGACTCGATCCTGGTCTTCGACAAGGTGCTGGTCCCCTGGGAGAACATCTTCGTCTATGGCGACACCGATAAGATCAACCAGTTCTTCCCCGCCTCGGGCTTCGTGCCGCGCTTTACCCTGCACGGGCTGACGCGGCTGTCTGTGAAGCTCGATTTCATCGCCGGGCTGTTTTCCATGGCGGTCGAGGCGACGGGGTCGAAGGATTTCCGCGGCGTGCAAACCGCGGTGGGCGAGGTGCTGGCCTGGCGCAATCTGTTCCACGGGCTGTCCGACGCCATGGTGAAATCGCCGGTCCCCTGGGAGGGCACGGACGGCTACAATCTGCCCAACACCAACGTCGGCCTCGCCTACCGCGTCTTCGCGCCGATGGCCTATGGGCGGATCAAGGAGCTGATCGAACGGCATGTGGCCTCTGGACTGATCTATCTGCCCTCCTCGGCCGCCGATTTCGAAAGCGATGCGATCCGCCCCTACCTCGACCGTTTCGTGCGCGGCTCGAATGGCTACGCGGCCATCGACCGGGTCAAGCTGCTCAAGCTGCTCTGGGACGCCATAGGCACCGAGTTCGGCGGGCGGCATGAGCTCTACGAGCGCAACTACGCGGGCAACTACGAAAATATCCGCATCGAAACCCTGCTGAACGCCACCGCCAACGGCGATCTCGCCAACCTGCAGGGCTTCGTGTCGCAATGCATGGGCGAATACGACCTGTCCGGCTGGACCGGCAAGGACCTGATCAACCCCGACGACATCAGCCTCGTCGGACGCGGAATGCTTCAGGGCTTCGGCTGATTTCCACAGGTCAAAGGGCCGCCCCGCAGACAGAGGCGGCCCTTTCTCCATCCAACAGAACCTGGTGCCGCCGGACAGCCTCCGCGGGGCCTCGGCCTTGCGCCGCAGGATGGCATGGCGGGTTTCGCGATTTCGAGGCTCGCAGCTTCCACCCTGCATCCTTCGCCCGAAACCTTTACGCCCGGCAGCGGGCGCACCGTTCAACCCCGCATCAACCGGGCGGCAGGCGCCGGAATTGCTGAGCCGCCGCAATTCTGGCACTCTGGTGCAGATGTACTGGGATGTGTTGCCGGCGCTTGGCGGCATCGGCCTCTTTCTGATCGGAATGCTGCTGCTGACCGGCGGTCTCAAGACACTTGCCGGGGCCCGCCTGCGCAGCATTCTCGGCCGCTTCACCTCCACCCCCGCCACCGGCGCGGCAACCGGCGCGGTGACCACCGCGGCGATCCAGTCCTCCAGCGCCACCACCGTCGCCGCCGTCGGCTTTGTCGCCGCCGGGCTGCTGACCTTTCCGCAGGCGCTGGGGATCATCTTCGGTGCCAACATCGGCACCACGATGACCGGCTGGCTGGTCGCCATCCTGGGCTTCAAGCTCGACCTCGGCCAGGCAATGCTGCCGGTGGTCCTGCTGGGCGCCCTGCTCGCGCTGTCCGGCAGACGCAAGGTCTCCTATCTCGGCCAGGCGCTGGCGGGCTTCAGCCTGATCTTCATCGGCATCGAGCAGATGAAATCCGGCCTCGACGCGTTTCAGGGCATCGTCACCCCCGCCGATTTTCCCCCCGACAGCTGGGCAGGCCGCCTGAAACTGGTGGCCCTCGGCGTGCTGATCACCCTGGTCACCCAATCCTCCAGCGCGGGGGTCGCCACCGCCCTGGCCGCGCTCAGCGCCGGGGCGGTGAATTTCCCGCAGGCGGCGGCGCTGGTCATCGGGATGGACGTCGGCACCACCTTCACCGCGGTTCTGGCGACGCTGGGCGGCGGCACCATGGCCCGGCGCACCGGCGTTGCGCATGTGGTCTACAACCTGATGACCGGCGCCATGGCGTTCTTCCTGCTCGGGCCGTTTGCCGCCGCGGTGGCGTATTGGCACGGGACCGCACAGCCGCTGACCGCCCTGGTCGCCTTCCACAGCCTCTTCAACCTCGTGGGCGTGATCCTGATCCTGCCCTTCGCGCGCCCCTTCGCGCGGCTGATCGAGGTTCTGATCCCGGACCGCGGCGCGGCGCTGACGCAATCGCTGGACCACCTGATCCTGCAGGACCCGGCCGCCGCCACCGCCGCCGCCAAGGCCACGGTCGACCGTCTTGCCAAGGCAGCCGTCGACTATCTCCGATCCCTCACCGGCGGCGCTGCCGCGGGCGCCAGCAGCGCCCGGCGCGACCGCCTCGCCGCCGCCGTGTCGGACACCCGTGCCTATCTCGACAGGATCGATCTGCCCGCCAGCACCAGTCCCGAGTTTGGCGCAATCAAGGGCATGTACCACATCCTCGACCATCTGGACCGGCTGCTCTACCGCTGCACCCAGACCGAACGGATCAGCGAGCTGGCGAAGGACCGGCGGCTGCGGCGGCTGACGCGGGTGCTGGCCCTGGCCACCGCCGGCTTCGAGGACGTCACCCGCCCCGAGCATTGCGAAACCACCCTGAACCGCCTCCGCCGCCTCATGCGGGCCCAGCAGCAGTCGCAACGCGACCGGCTGATTTCCGAGGCCGCGGACGGCACCCTGCCCGACGACATCGCCTGGACGCGGCTCGATGCGGTCCGCTGGCTGCACCGGGTGGCCTATCACCTGTGGCGCATGAGGGTGCATCTGAACCTGCTGGACAGCAATGCAGCCGCGGACCTCGGCACCGCGCGCGGCGACGAGGCGCGGCTGGATGCAGGCCTGGACTGAGACCCGCACCGAGGCCCGCACCGGTCCGCCGCCTGGCGGCGGCGCAGGAACTTGAGGCAGATTAAAGCCGCGCCCTGCCGCAGCCCGCTATACTCGCCCCAGCCACAGAGGCAGCCACGGGGCGGCAGAGAAGGAGAAAAGCAGTGTTCTTTCGCGCGATGATCTTGATATGTGCAGCCGCTGGCACCGCCAGCGCGCAGGAGCCGGACCCGAAGGACGGGCGGGATCTGTACCGGACCTATTGCTGGCAGTGCCATGGCCGCGAGGCCACCGGAAACGGCCCGATGGCAGAGATGCTGGCCATCGAAACACCGGACCTCACCCGCCTGGCGGCCCGCAACGGCGGCACCTTCCCGCTGGAGGCCGTCGCCCGCCAGGTCGATGGCCGCGCGCCGGTGCTCGCCCACGGCGGCGAGATGCCGCTGTTCGGCCCGGTTCTGGACTCCGACCAGCAGGTCGCGCTGGCCTTGCCCAGCGGCCAGCCGATGATGACCGGCCTGCCGCTGGCCAATCTCATCACCTATCTGCAATCGGTGCAGACCGAATAACCCGGACCTGTCCGCACTCCCGCGGATGATGCGGCGCCGGGCCTTGCCAGCCCCGCGCCGATTGAGCGGCATCAATCGGTGCGCAGCGATTCATGGCATTATGGACCGGCCCGCACAGGACCGGAGACACCAGATGCCCCACCCCGCCCCGCCCGTGATCAGCTTCGACCAGGTGAACCGCGCCGATACCGGCCTGGTCGGCGGCAAGAACGCCTCTCTGGGCGAGATGATCCAGGCGCTCGGCGCCAAGGGCATCCGCGTGCCGCCGGGGTTCGCCACCACCGCCGCGGCCTACCGCGATTACCTGTCCGCCAATAAGCTGGAGGCCCGGATCCGCCAGCAGCTCGGCGCGCTGGACGCAGGCCGGACGGACTTGCCCAAGGCGGGCAAGGCGATCCGCTCGCTGATCCTGGCCGGAAACTGGCCCGCCCGCACCGCGCAGGCGATCCTCGCTCAATACCGCAGCCTCAGCGCCGCGGCGGGACAGCCGGACCTGCCGGTCGCCGTGCGCTCCAGCGCCACCGCCGAGGATCTGCCGGAGGCCAGTTTCGCAGGCCAGCAGGAGACCTTCCTGAACGTGCGCGGCGAACAGGCGCTGCTGGAGGCCTGCCGCAAATGCTTTGCCTCGCTGTTCACCGACCGGGCGATCTCCTACCGCCGGATCCACGGCTTCGACCACATGCAGGTGGCGCTGTCGGTCGGGGTTCAGCAGATGGTGCGCGCCGATACCGGCGGCGCCGGGGTGATGTTCTCGATCGACACCGAATCCGGCTTTCCCGATGCGGTCCTGATCAACGCCGCCTGGGGCCTGGGTGAAAACGTGGTGCAGGGTGCCGTGGACCCGGACGAATACCAGGTCTTCAAACCCTTTCTCGGCACCCCCGGCCTGACCCCGATCCTGGAAAAACGGCTGGGCGCCAAGGCCGTCAAGATGATCCAGGACCGCGACGGCAGCCCGCGCAACGTGCCCGCCTCCAAGGCCGAGCGGGCGCAATACGTGCTCAGCGACGCGGAAATCCTGACCCTCGCCCGCCAGGCCAAGGTGATCGAGGACCACTATGGCTGCCCGATGGACATGGAATGGGCCCGCGACGGCGCCGGCGGCCCGATCTTCATCGTCCAGGCCCGCCCCGAAACCGTGCAGTCGCGCGCCGCCCCCGGCACCCTGCGCTCCTACGCGGTGACGGATCCGGGGCCGGTGCTGCTGACCGGGCTCAGCGTCGGCAGCGGCGCGGTCGCGGGCCGGGTGTCGATCATCGAAAGCGCCGATGACATAGGCCGCTTCGTGGACGGCTCGGTGCTGGTGACCGGCACCACCGATCCGGACTGGGTGCCGGTGATGAAACGCGCCGCCGCCATCGTGACCGACCACGGCGGCCGCACCTCCCACGCCGCCATCATCAGCCGCGAGCTGGGCCTGCCCGCCATCGTCGGCTGCGGCAACGCCACCGAGGTTCTGCACGACCAGCAGGACGTCACCGTCTCCTGCGCCGGCGGCGAACAGGGCGTGGTGACCGAAGGCCTGTCGCAGATCGCCGTCACCGAGGAGTCGCTGGCCGGCCTGCCCCGCCCCAAGACCCAGATCATGCTCAACCTCGCGAACCCCGGCGCCGCGCTGCGCTGGTGGCGGCTGCCGGTGGACGGCGTCGGGCTGGCGCGGATGGAATTCGTGATCAGCAACGCGGTGCGCGTCCACCCGATGGCGCTGGCCCGCTTCGATCAGGTGACCGACCCAAAAACCCGCGCCGCCATCGAGGCGCTGACCGCAGGCTACAACCCCAGGACCGGATACTTCGTTGACCGCCTCGCCCGCGGCCTGTCGCGCATCGCCGCCTTCTGCCACCCCAAGCCGGTGATCATCCGGATGAGCGATTTCAAAACCAACGAATATGCCGACCTCCTGGGCGGTCAAGCCTTCGAGCCCGCAGAGGAGAACCCGATGATCGGCTTCCGCGGCGCCTGCCGCTACTACTCAGATGAGTACCGCGACGGCTTCGCGCTGGAATGCCAGGCAATTGCCCGGCTGCGCGGCCAGATGGGGTTCAGGAACGTGATCGTGATGATTCCGTTCTGCCGCACCCCGGAAGAAGCCGACAAGGTGCTGGCGGTGATGGCAGAGCACGGCCTGAAACGCGGCCAGGACGGGCTGGAGGTCTACGTCATGTGCGAAATCCCCTCCAACGTCCTGCGCGCGGCGGAGTTCGCCGAACGCTTCGACGGCTTCTCCATCGGCTCCAACGACCTGACCCAGCTCACACTCGGCATCGACCGCGACTCCGGCGCGCTGGCAGACCTGTTCCGCGAGGACGACCCGGCAGTGCTGTGGATGATCGAAACGGTGATCCGCGAGGCGCACAAGGCGGGGTCCAAGGTCGGCTTCTGTGGCCAGGCGCCCAGCAACAACCCGGACTATGCCCGCCGCCTGGTGGCGTTCGGCATCGACAGCATCTCGGTCACCCCCGACAGCTTCGTCCAGGTCCTGCGCAACGCCGCCAAGGCCGAGGACGCAGGCTAGACCGCCTGTACCTCGCACTGCGGCAGCAGCGCCTCCACCGCACCGCGCTCAAACAGCGCGGTGCCTTCGGTCGCAACCGTGGCGCTGGCCGCGGCCACCCCCCAGCGCAGCGCCTGATCCAGCGCCGCGCCGCGCGACAGCGCCAGCGTCAGCGCCCCGGTAAAGGCATCCCCTGCCCCGATCTTGCTTTGCACCTCGACCAAAGGCGCGCGGCAGAAAAACCGCTGCTCCCGTGTGGCCAGAACCGAGCCTTCGGCCCCGCGCCCGCCCACCACGATCTCCGCCACGCCGCGCGCGATCAGGTCCTGGGCAAACGCCAGGCTGTCCGCAACCGACGCCAGCGGGTGCCCCGCCGCCTGCTCCGCCTCCCGCTGGTCAAGCCGCAGCAGATGCACCGGCCTGCCGGGCGCGGCCAGCAGATGCGCCAGCGCCGCCTTGGAGGTATCGACCACCAGCCTGCCCGTGCGCGGCGCAACCGCCTCCAGCACCTGATACGGGAAATCATCGGCCAGCCCCGGCGTCACGCCGCCGCTCAGCACCACATAGCCCCCCTGCGGCGCGGCCTGCGCAATCGCGCTTAGCAGCCGGGCGCCGTCCTCCGCCGTCATCGTCTCGCCCGGAACGCTGAAGCGGTATTGCTCGCCGGTGGTCTCATCGGTCACGGCAAAGCTTTGGCGGGTTTCGCCCGGCACATGGACCGCCACCGCCAGCACGTCCTCCGCCACCAGCAGCTGCAACAGCTGCTCGCCCATGGCGCCGCCGACCGCGACCAGCGCCGTCACCTCGCCGCCCAGCCTGCGGATCGCGCGGGCCGCGTTCACCCCGCCGCCGCCGGGATCCACCCGCGGTGCCTTGCAATACAGCTTGGGGCCCGCCACCACCCGCTCGATCGAGGTCGCCAGATCGACCGCCGGGTTCAATGTGATCGTCAGAATCCGGGACATCCGCTTCCTTTCCCTGGCAGCACGCAGGGCCGCCGAACCGGGCCGCGCATGGTCATTCCGTCTTCAGGATCATCGCCAGCCGCAGCACCGCCGCCAGGATCGCCTGCGACAGAACCGGCGACTGGCCCACCCCGATCGCCGCATCATTGTCGCGGGCGTCGTTCTCCCGCAAGGTGCAATGCCAGCGCCCGTGCTTGCCATAGGCGCGGCCGCGGATATGCACGTCCCAATCCGGAAAGGCGTCGTCGGCCACATGCATCGCCCCGTCCGCGGTGCTGATCCGCTGCGCCGCGTGCTCATCGTCCGGCACCGCATCCGGCAGCAGAAACGCCAGCGCATGCAGCACGCCGTCGAAATCCGCCAGGGTCAGATCCGGCTGGCTCTCCAGCCGGCCGATCAGGATTTCCAGTTCCGGGTCTTGCATAACAACCTCCCGTTGCGTGACGCGTTAAATGATCTCGGCGACGCCGATGACATAATTCTTTCCATAGGCCCGGGCGCATCTGGGGCAGGTCGTGTAAAACATGTAGATGCGCCCCGCGATCTTGCCGTCCGCTTCGGCGGCAACCTCCATGTCATGCATCCAGTCTCTGGCCCGGCGGTACGGGCCTTCGAACACCCGGGTCAGGAAGTCGCCGGTGATCTCCTTCATTTCTTCGCCGGGCACCCTTCCGGTCACCGCAAAGAAATGCTCCGCTTCCGCCTGCGACAGATCCCGGCTGAGGACCAGATAGCCCTCGGGGTCCTGCGCGCCGGCGTCGTCGATATGCTTCTGCACCCGCGCAAAGACCGTTCCCATGTTCAGCGGGATATGCAGCAGGCTGCGCGTTTTCGCGCGCACAAACGGCTTTTTCTCGAAATGCAGGTGGCGGCCGTCCCACCCCTGCGGCTTGAATCTGGGGCAGCAGCCGGTGGTGTTGTCGCTCATGTCCATCTTTGGCAGGCAATTGGTCTCCATGCCTCTCTCCTCCCGGTCTCCCGTGCCGCCGCCAGTCTAGGGCCGCTGCGGCGCGCCGAAATGATTTGCATCAATCCTCAGCCGCCGCTGCGCAGGACCAGCGGGCAGCGCGCCGCCTCCTGGATGCGGGCCGGCGGCGGCAGCCCCGCCAGCGGCGCCGCCACGATCACCGCAACCGGGCTCATATGCTCAAGCTGCCGCAGCAGCACCTCCGGCCTTGCGCACAGCCGGGTTTCCGCCACATCGCCCGGCGGCCAGGCAGGCGCGGCGGCCGGGCCGGGCTGCGCCTCCGGCGCGCAGGCCACCAGCGCCACCAGCGGCTTGCGGGCGCTGCGCGCCAGCCGCAGCGCAAAGCCCGGCACCGCCTGCCCTTCCGCCAGGATCACGGCAATGCAGCCTGACGCGGGCAGGATCGGCTTGAACCCGGAAATCAGGATATCACCCGCCGCCGCAAAGCGGCGCAGCTCCTCCTGCAGATGCCCCTCCGCCTCGCTGAACGAGCTGACCAGCGCCGCCGCCTTGGCCCGCCGCGCCAGCAGCCCCTCGAACCGCCGGGCATCCGCCTGGAACGCCCGGGCCAGCGCGCCCGCGGTCAGCCCGGTCTCCCGCTGCCCCGAGTAGGACACCACCCGCGAATGCGCATATCCCGCGGCCAGAAGCGCCGTCTCGCGGACAAACACCCCGTGCAGCTCCGCCCCCGTCTGGCGCGCCAGATCCAGCGCCAGCGCCAGCGCCGCCTCCGCATCCGGATAGCAGCTGGCGCCCAGGATCACCCTCAGACGCCCCCCCTGCCCCGCCTTTTCCGCATCACTTCGCATCGCCGCCAGCCTCCTTTGCAAAGGACTTGCGGATGTCGGCAAAGGCTTGCAGCCGGTCCTCCACCCGCCGGTTCAGGCTGCCCTCCGGATAGGTCCCGTCCGCCCCCCGCACGCCCGCCTCCAGCCCGGTCAGCACCGTCAGCCCGTCGGTCACGCTGGTCATCGGAATGACCCGGAACCGGCCCGCCTCCACCGCATCGACAACCCGCTGGCGCAGCATCAGGTTGCGCACATTGGCGGCCGGGATCAGCACCCCCTGGCGGCCGGTCAAACCGCGGCCGTCGCAGACGTCAAAGAACCCTTCGATCTTCTGGTTCACCCCGCCGATCGCCTGAATATCGCCGAACTGGTTCACTGACCCGGTGATCGCAAAGGACTGGTCCAGCGGCACCTCCGCCAGCGACGACAAGAGCGCAATCAGCTCCGCCGCCGAGGCGCTGTCGCCCTCCACCCCGCCATAGCTCTGCTCGAACACCAGGCTGGCCCACAGCGACAGCGGCGTGCGGGTGGCGTAGGTGGCCGCCAGATAACCCTGCAGGATCAGCATCCCCTTGGAATGGATCGGCCCGCCCAGTTCAGTTTCGCGTTCAATGTCCACCAGCTTGCCGGTGCCCGGCCGGGTCCGCGCCGTCAGCCGCGACGGCTTGCCGAAGCTGTAATCACCGATCTGCAGCACCGACAGCGCGTTGATCTGGCCGATGCGCGCGCCGTCCGTGTCGATCATCACCGTGCCCTGCTGGATCGTCTCCAGCCCCAGCTCCCGCACCCGCCCGGCCCGGCGCTCCTTCTCCGCCACCGCGCGTTCGATGTGCTGCGGCCCGATATGGGCGCTGCCGCCGCTCTCCGCCCAGAACTCCGCCTCGCGCAGCAGGTCCGACAGGCGGCTGAAATTCAGCGACAGCCGCCCGGCATCGCCGGTCAGACGCGTGCTTTCCCGCATCACGCTTTCAACCGCAGATTGATCCAAGGGCCGGGTTCCCGCCCGCCGCGCCAGCCGCGCAATCAGCTCCGCATAGCCCTCAACCGCGCCGCTTTCTTCCAGCCGCAGATGATCGTCGAAATCGGCCTCCAGCTTGAACAGCTGCAGGAAATCCGGGTCCAGCGCCGACAGGAGGTAGTAATGCAGCCGCTCCCCGATCAGCACCACCCGCACGCGCAAGGGCACCGGATCCGGCTCCAGCGACACCGTGGACACCAGGCTCAGCCGTTCGCCCGGCGAATAGATCGAGATCTCCCCGGTCCGCAAACAGCGCTTCAGCGCGTCCCAGGCCAGCGGCTCGCTCAGCACCTGGCGCACGTCCAGCACCAGATAGCCGCCATTGGCCCGGTGCAGCGCCCCCGGCTTGATCATGGTGAAATTGGTGATCAGCGCCCCCATCTCCGAGGCATATTCGATGCGCCCGATCAGGTTGGCCATCGTCGGCAGCTCTTCCTTGACCACCGGCGCGCCAGAGCAGCCGCTGCCGTTGGAGACCATCACATTGACCCGGTAGCGCTGGAACTGCGGCTCCTCGAACCGCTTGCTGGTCGCCACCGGAAACGGCCCCGACTCATCGTCGCTGTCGCCCATCAGGAACAGCTCGGCATTTTCCACCAGATCGTTGCGCACCGCCTTCAGATAGGTCTGGACCTCCGGCTCGGCGGCATAGGCGTCCTGCACCTCGCGGATCGCCTCATCCACCCCGCGCGCGGCCAGCTGGTAATTCAGCTGCTCCACCTGCCGCCGGTGCGCCTTCTCCCGCTTGGGCACCGATTTCAGCACATCCGAGATCCGCTGCTGCACGCTCTCGATCGCCTCTTCCAGTGCGTCGCGCTCCTCGTCGGTCAGCGCCTCGAACTCCTCCTGCGTCAGCACATTGCCGTCGCGATGCCCGGCAAAGCTGAAGCCCACCGGCGTGCGCAGAATGGCAACATTTTTTGTCCGGGCATCGTCGAATATCTCCGACATCTCGCGCTCATGCTCGGCCGAGAAATCCTCCTCGATGGTCCGCCGCCGGGTCTGGTAATCCTCCGACTCAAACAGCGCCGGAATCTGGTTCGCCAGATCATCGACCAGCGTTTCCATCATCTTGCGCAGGCGGCTGGCCGATCCGGGCGGCAGCTTGATCGCCACCGGCTTGTGCGGCATTTCGAAGTTGTTGACATAAACCCAGTCGCAGGCGACCGGCCTGTCCTTCGCGATCCCGGCCAGGATCGACTGGGCAATCGCATGGCGGCCGCTGCCGGGCTGGCCCAGGACAAAGACGTGGAAATCCTCATGCGGGACCGTTGCGCTCATCCGGATGGCATCCACCGCCCGGTCCTGCCCCAGCCACTCCTGCGCCCCGTCCAGTTCATCCGTCAGCGTGAACCGCAGCTTTGCGGATGGCAGCGCAGGCCGCAGCTCCGCCGCCGTCAAAGGGTCCGGTCCGAGGTTTCCAGCCATCGCGTTCTCCTTTCTCCGGGATCAGGGCACCAGAACCGCAGCCCCCTGCAATCGGCCCTGCCGCATGTCCTCCAGCGCCTGATTGGCGTCTTCCAGCGCATAGGCGCGGTGTTCAGTGGCGATGCCCGCCTCGGCGGCCAGCGGCAGGAACTCCTCGCCGTCCTGCCGGGTCAGATTGGCCACCGACAGAATATGCCGCTCGCCCCACAGATCGGCATAGGGAAAGGCGGGAATGTCGCTCATGTGGATGCCGCCGCAAACCACCCTGCCCCCCTTGCGCACCGCCTTCAGCGCCGCGGGCACCAGGCTGCCCGCGGGCGCAAACAGGATCGCCGCATCCAGCGGTTCCGGCGGCAGCTCATCAGACCCGCCCGCCCAGGCCGCGCCCAGGCTGCAGGCAAATTCCTGCGCTTCGCTGTCGCCCGGCTTGGTTAGCGCAAACACCTTGAGGCCCTGCCAGACCGCCAGCTGCGTCAAAATATGCGCCGCAGCGCCAAATCCGTACAGGCCGATGGTGCGGCCCGCCCCCGCCATGCGGTAGCTGCGATAGCCGATCAGCCCGGCACACAGCAGCGGCGCCAGCGCAACAGGATCGCCGCCGCCCAGCGGAAACACATAACGCGCATCCGCCACGCAGGCCTCGGCAAAGCCGCCGTTGCGGGTATAGCCGGTGAACTCCGGCGCATCGCACAGGTTCTCCTGCCCCTCCCGGCAATAGCGGCAGTGACCGCAGGTGGCCCCCAGCCAGGGCACCCCCACCCGCTGGCCAATCTCCAGCCCTTCGGTCCCCGCGCCCAGTTCCGCGATACGGCCAACGATCTCATGCCCCAGGATCAGGGGCACCTTCGGCTCGGTTAAATCACCGTCAAAGATATGCAGATCGGTGCGGCACACGCCGCAGGCCTCCACCCGGATCAGCACCTCTCCCGGCCCGGGCTCCGGCTCGGCAACCTCCTCCAGCCGCAGCGGCTGTTGTGCCTTATGGAAAACCATTGCACGCATTCTGCGTCTCCCCGCGGCCAGAATACTCCAGGTCGGCGCGGGCCGCAGTGATCAGGATCAACACCCCCTCCCCCTCCTCTCCGTCACACGCGCAGCCCCCACCAGCTGCGGGCCGAAACCGCGGCGCGCACCCAGGGGCTCAGCCCGATGCACAGGATCACGATGGAAAACAGGCACCAGACGGCGGGCATTTCATTGGGGTTGCTGGTCAGCATCCAGGCCAGCGCAGGCCCGGTGATTGCATGAACTACCACAAACCGCCACGCCCCATAGGCCAGCGGCATCAGGAACACCGCCGCCATGTAAACCGGAAATCCGGACTGCACCCCCAGCGCCCGGTCCACCGGCACCAGCAGCCCGTTATAGGGCACGTTCCACGCGATATGCCAATTCCCGGACACGGTGCACAGCACCTCGGCGCACAACGGCGCCCCCGGCGCGCATGTCCCCAGGGCGGGCAGCGGCACCAGCTGCAACAGCATGACAGCCGCGGCAGCGCAGCTCAGGCCCAGCACCCAGCCCCGGCAGCGCCGCCGGACGGCCGCAGGCACCAGTTCCAGAACAAAGGCATTGATAACAATGGGTTGAAAGGCGATATGCAGATAGGACAGCAGCGTGGTGCCCTTGTTTGCGGCCGAATTGCACTCATCAGCCGTCAGGTATCCCGCAATCTGCAGCACCTCCATCACCGTAAAGTACCCCAGCGCCCCCCAGACCGCCAAGGGCTGCCCCTGCCGCCAGCAGACCGCCGCCGCCACCGCTCCGGCAGCCGCCATCACGGCAGAGGCTTCCAGGCTCCAGCACATCCGCTAACCGTCGCCGAGGACGGCCAGCCGCCGCAGCATCTCTTCCCGCTCCGCCAGCAGGTCCAGCACCAGCGCCACCCCCGCGGTATTGACCCCCAGATCCCGGTTCAGGCGCCGCGCTTTCTTGGCGCGGGCAATGCTCAGACTATGGAACTGCCAGCTCTGGACCGAGGCCCCTTCCGGTTCCAGCACCCCATGCTCAACCAGGTCGATGATCCAGTTCCTGTCAGCCTGGCAAAACCGGCACAACTCATCCAGCGACAGGCTGACAACAACAGCAGTTTGTACGGTTGCGGGTTTCATGCGTCTATCCTCCGATACCAGCACGCGGGTTGAACGGCACCTCCCGGGCCATCTGTTCGAAGACCCTGCGCGCTTCCTCCGTTGTCACCTTGGGGTTCACGATCCTCAGCGTGGCATAGATGTCTCCGGGCGGCATGCCCGGCAGCCCCTTGCCCTTCAGCCGCAGCTTCTGGCCCGAGCGGGCATTTGCAGGCACCGTCAGTGCAACCTTGCCATCCGGCGTGGGCATCATCACCTTGCCGCCCAACGCCGCCTCCCAGGGGGCCACCGGCAGGTCCAGATACAGATCCCGGCCGTCCGCCCGGTAGACCGGATGCGGGGCGAAGCTCACCTCCAGAAACAGATCCCCCGGCACCCCTCCGCCCAGCGGCGCCAGGCCCTGGCCCGGCAGCCGGATGTGCTGGCCCTCAAGGATGCCTTTCGGGACATGCACCGTGATGCTGCGGTCCTGCAGATGCACCGACCCGTCCGCAGCCGCCTGCGGCACCCGCAGCGTCAGCACCCGGGTTGCGCCGCGGTAGGCGTCCTCGATGTCCAGCTGCAGGCGGGCGTGCTGATCAGCGCCGGAGCCGCCAAACGGCTGCCCCCGGCGCCGGAAGAGGGATTCGAAGAAGTCGCTGAAGGCCTCGGCACCTTCCGGTCCGCCGCCGGTGAATTCGAAACCGCCTTCCCATCCCGGCGGCGGGCGGAAGCCGCCTTCGGGTCCTGGACCGGGTTTGCCCAGCTGGTCATAGGCGGCGCGGCGTTCCGGGTCTTTGAGCACTTCGTAGGCTTCGTTCACATCCTTGAACATCGCCTCGGCCTCGGGACTGGCGTTGATGTCCGGGTGGTATTTGCGCGCCAGTTTGCGGAAGGCGCGCTTGATTTCGCCGGGTTCGGCATCCGGTGCGATGCCGAGAATTTTGTAGTAGTCCCTGTATTCCATGCCACAGCTCTCCCCGCGCCAGTGCGTCCGCAGTGTGCCATGGCGGAGGCGGCGGCGGGTTGATCCGGATCATAGCGGCCGGGTCCGCGGCGGGGAGTTCACAGCTGTGAACTATGCGACCGCCCCGCGGCGGGTGAGGGCCAGGACCATGGGCGCGCTGGTGAAGCGTCCGGACACCGCCTTGGCGCTGAGGTGCCGGAGATAGCCGCTGGGCGAGCGGATCTCGGAGAACCGTTCGAGCATGGCGGCAACCACGGTTGCGGCTTCTGCCGTGCCCATGGCGGTTTTGGCGTCTTCCCAGACCGTGGCGGAAATCCCCATCATCGGGCGCACGGTATCGGCGGCGCGCAGGAGGTCTCCCCAGTGGCGGATGGCGCCATCGGCGTAACCGCGGATCTCGCCGCAGGCGGAGAGGATCAGGCGGAGCGGCAGGCTTGGGCCGCTGGGGGCAGGAGCCTCAGCCGCTTGAGGCGGGGTTTCGCGGTG
The DNA here is from genome assembly GCF_000473145.1 of Leisingera daeponensis DSM 23529. NCBI lineage: Bacteria > Pseudomonadati > Pseudomonadota > Alphaproteobacteria > Rhodobacterales > Roseobacteraceae > Leisingera > Leisingera daeponensis. Next base: position 3,977,209 of record NZ_KI421500.1, read on the forward strand.
CACGGGCCTTTCTGCTGCGGGGTTCTCAGCATACCCGGTGTCATCTTTCGATTCCGTATCCGCAGCGTGCGCTGCCGTAACGGTCTGTTCAGATTCAAATAAGTCTTTCTTTGAATTCTGATAGTGGTGCTCAATTTGGGCGTCACTGGTGCCCGGTTTTTCTGCAAAGGCAGGCTCTAACAGGCGTTTCGTCTCAGCCAGGGCGGCGGCGAGGCGGGTTTTCAGGGCTTCCAGATCCTCCGCGTCAAGCTTGCGGCGCAGGTCGCGGGCGGTCAGGTGGGCGAGGTCGTGGAACTGGTCCCAGACGGTCAGCTCCGGCCGGTCCGCAGCGCCGCAGAGGGCGAGGTTCAACAGGTCGCGGCGCATCAGGCTGACGGTCTCGCGCAGCTGCTTGATGCGGGCCTCCTCAGCGCGCTGCGCCGCTGCCGCGTCCGAGAACTCGGCAAATCGGACGGCGAGGGGGGCGAGGTCGAAACCATAGGCCACCCGCTCCCCCTGGTAGCGGCGCACGTAGCGCTTACCGTTGGGGCTGTCGCGGCGGAACAGGAGACCGGCGGCAACCAGCTTGGCCATGTGGCGGCGCATGGTGGAGCCGGGCATCCCGTTCAGCCGTTCGCAGATCGCGCGGTTGGAGGGATGCACGACGGTGACGCCGGGCTGCGGCTCAATATCTTTGCCGGGCAGGAAGCTGAGCAGCGCTTGCAGCACCGAGAGGTCGCGGTCGTTGAGACCATAGGTCTTGCGGGCCGCGGCGAGTTCGCGCAGCGCGTCCCATTTGCTGACGGCGCTGAGCATAGAAGCTCCGTCAGCGGCGGCCTGCTGGTGTTTCAGCAGGACAGCATCCACCGTTCGCCCGAAAGGCGTGAGGGGCATATATCCCATGTCATCATCACGAAAGACAAAAAAACAGCGGCCCGCGAATCGCTTTGGACTTGCGGTTATCGGCTCCGGCCACTAACTTGAAGGTGCTAGAAACAAGTTGGTCTCGTGGAGCGTCGTCTTTGCGGGGCCTTCTTTTTTGCCTGCTCTGTGCCTCCTAAGTTATTGTTATCTATTATTCTTCGCCGCGCGACTGCCAGCGCGCGTGAAGCTCTTCTATGACGTTCTGCGCCTCGGCTTCGAGCCAGTCGGCAAAGCCGCCGCCGGGAAGTTCCAGGCTGAGGCCCTTGGCGGTGCGGCGCAGGGTGGCGCTGCGGCGGCCATCGACGGTGAGCGGCTGGGTGAGGGTGCGGGCCTTTTTCGCCGGTTTGGCGGCGTGGGCCGGGGCTGGGGCCACGGCGCTGAACACCGCCTCAAACGCCATCACAGACGGGTCGCCGGGCGCGGCGTCCGAGCCTTCGGTCACCGCGTCCACGGTAAAACGGGTGTATTCCTTTTCGGCGATGCGGATCAGCGCGTCTCGGTCGGCGCCGGTTTCCTCAATCGCCTTGGCCAGCGCGTCCCAGCGGGGGCGGCCGATGCCCTGGGCCGGGCCGATGGCGCGGATCAGATCGGGACCGATGGCCTCGGCAATGGCGATGGCCATGGAGACGGAGGATTTGGTGACGGTCAGCACCTCGGCGACCTGCGACTGGTTGCCAAAGCCGTTTTCGACCAGCTCCTGCGCGAACAGCGCCTTTTCGATGAAGGAGAGGTCGCGCCGGGCCATGTTTTCCGAAATCTGGGCGCGCACGGCGGCGTCATCATCCAGGCTGGCGACCAGGGCGCGGACCTTGGTGACCTTGTCGGAGGCGCGGATCGCCTCCAGCCGGCGGCGGCCGTAGACCAAGAGGTAGCGGTCGGCCTCGGTGGGGTGGCGGCGCACCAGGATCGGCACGGTCTGGCCGTTCGCCTCGATCGCGTCGCGCAGGTCGATCACGTCCGCCGGGTCGAGCCGGTCGTGAATACGCGTGTCCTCGATCTGATGCGGTTCCAGATCCCAGACCCGGTGCGAATCCACCGCGTCGCGGGCGGAGCGCAGGGCGCGGTTGCTGGACATCATCGAGGCCGCCGGGGCAGGGGCAGCCATCGGCGCCCCGGCAGCGGCCAGGCTGTCGAGCATCGAGAGGCGGGATTTCTTGCTGCTGGTCATGAGCGCCCCCAGGTTTCCTGAATGAGCTGGCTGATTTCGTCGTTCACCGCGTTCAGGCTTTCGACCGCGCGGTCATAGGTGGAACGGGTGAAGGCGCTGCGTTCGACCTCGTACAGGGTCTGTTTCGTGAGGCCCGCGTCGGAAATCGCGGTGGATTTCAGCATCGGCGCGTTCAGCACCTTGTCGCCGTACATGGTGCGCAGGAAAGCGACGATGCGGTTCTGCGGCGCGTCCGAGGGTTCGTAGCGGGTCAGCAGATAGCGCATCCAGTCGTGGCTCATGTCGGCGCCGCTTTGCGCGATCACGTCCATCAGGTCGGCGGTCATGCGCAGGAATTGCGACATCGACATCACGTCGAGCATTTCCGGGTGGATGGTGACCAGCACGCCGGTGGCGGCGGAAAGTGCCGACATGGTGAGGAAGCCGAGCTGCGGCGGGCAGTCGATCACCACCACGTCATAATCGGAATCGACCTGTGTCAGAGCCTCTTTGACCCGGAAGAAGAACAAGCCGGCGCTGCCCTGCGCGAGGGCGCGGGGGGTGTCGTGCTCGAACTCCATCAGTTCGAGGTTGCCGGGGATCAGGTCGAGATTCGGGATATAGGTCTTGCGGATCACCGAGGCGATCGGCGCCGGGTCGTCATAGCGGATGGCGTCGTATAGCGTGCCGCCGTCCTTGAGGTCGAACTCCGGCTGGACGCCGTGCAGGGCGGTCAGCGATGCCTGCGGGTCGAGGTCGATGGCCAGCACCCGGTAGCCCTTGAGCGCGAGGCGCTGCGCCAGATGGGCGGAGGTTGTGGTCTTGCCGGAGCCGCCCTTGAAATTCATCACGCCGATGATCTGCATGTGGTCGCCATCGCGCCGCCCGGGCAGGTAGTCGCCGGGCTTGCGGGCGGTTTTCTCCAGCAGTTTGCGCAGGTCCTGGATGTCCTCGGCGGAGTACTGGCGGCGGTTGCCGGCCGTCAGCTCGGGCGAGGGGCCCTTGCCGTCCAGATGCAGCTTGCGCAGGTAGGAATCATTGACCCCGAGCAGGGCCGCGGCCTCGCCCGAGGTGAATTTGCGCATGGTCTTGGAGGCGTTCGGGGGGAACAGGCTTTCGCGCTGCGCGTGCAGCTGGGCCGCAATCCATTCGGAATGCTGGCGGATCACCGCATTGAGATCCTCAGGTGTGTATGTATGATCCATCTGCCCTTGTGCCTGCAATCTGCGCCGCTCTGCCTTTTACCCGTGTCTTTGCCGACTGGCGTGTTCACGGAAATTGGCGTTTACCGCCTCTTTTCCGTGACTATTGGCCAAAGAGCGGGATTCGTGCAAGCGTTTTCTATAGTTGGCAGGTTCAGGGGATCGGCCGGCAGGGGCCGGGCGCCGGGCCGCGAACCGGGTTCGCGGCGGCGCCCTGGGCCGGAAACGGTGCCGCGCGGGGCGGCAGGGTTAGTCCTCGTCTTTGTCCTGGTCCTTGGATCCGGACTTTTCGGATTTCGGATCGGTGTGGTCCGGGTCGCCTTTTTCGCCGGGCCGGTTTTTCAGCGGGTGGTGCTGTTCCGACCCCTTCAGACCTTCGATAACATCGTGTTTGGGCTGCTGCTTGGTCATGGGATCCTCCTTGTGACTGGCCGGCCGCCGGGCTGCCGCGGGACGGGCGGGCATCCGGGCGGGCGGCAAAGGGTCAACGCGGGGCGGCGGCAATGGTTCCCGGCGGCGGCCCCGGTGACGCCGCCGGCCCGTCCGCGCCGGCACCGGTTTCCGGCGGATTTCCGGTCAGGGCAGGGGGGCGGGCTTGCCAATCCGGGAATGAGAACATTATAAGAACATATGTCCAAGATGAGTGTTCAAGACAAGCTCGCGATTCTGAGCGATGCGGCCAAATACGACGCCTCCTGCGCCTCCTCGGGGTCCAGCAAGCGCGACTCGCGCGATGGCAAGGGGCTGGGGTCGAACACCGGGGCGGGGATCTGCCATGCCTATGCGCCGGACGGGCGCTGCATCAGCCTGCTGAAGATCCTGATGACCAATTTCTGCATCTATGACTGCGCCTATTGCATCAACCGGGTGTCGTCGAACGTGCCGCGGGCGCGGTTCACCCCGGATGAGGTGGTCAAGCTGACGGTGGAGTTCTACCGGCGCAATTATATCGAGGGGCTGTTCCTGTCGTCGGGCATCATCCGCTCGCCCGATGCCACGATGTCGGACATGGTGCAGATCGCGCGCAAGCTGCGGGAGGAGGAGAACTTCCGCGGCTATATCCATCTGAAGACGATCCCCGACGCGGCGCCGGAGCTGATTGCCGAGGCCGGGCGGCTGGCGGACCGGCTGTCGATCAACGTGGAGCTGCCGACCGATGCCTCGGTGCGCCAGCACGCGCCCGAGAAGAAGCCGGAGCAGATCCGCAAGGCAATGGCCGATGTGCGGCTGCGCGGCGAGGCCGCCAAGGACCGCAGCCATACCGGCAAGCGGCCGCCGCGGTTTGCGCCCGCCGGGCAGTCGACGCAGGTGATCGTGGGGGCCGATGGCTCCAGCGATGCGGTGATCCTGGGGCAGTCCACCCGGCTGTATGGCAGTTACGGGCTGCGCAGGGTCTATTATTCGGCGTTTTCGCCGATCCCCGATGCCTCGGCCCGGCTGCCGCTGGTCAGCCCGCCGCTGGTGCGCGAGCACCGGCTGTATCAGGCGGACTGGCTGCTGCGGTTTTACGGCTTTGGCCTGGAGGAGATCACCAGCGCGGCGCCGGACGGCAACCTGGATCTGGAGATCGACCCCAAGCTGGCCTGGGCGCTGGCGCACCGGGGGCTGTTTCCGCTGGATGTGAACCGGGCCAGCCGCGAGGAGCTGCTGCGGGTGCCGGGGTTCGGGGTCCGGACCGTGAACCGGATCCTCAGCACCCGGCGGCACCGCGCCCTGCGCTATGAGGATCTGCAGCGGATGGGGGCGCTGCTGAAGAAGGCGCGCCCGTTCATCACCGCCGTGGGCTGGACCCCCGGGGCGCTGGCGGACACCGCCGATCTGCGGGCGCGGTTCGCGCCGCCGCCCGAGCAGCTGAGCCTGTTCTGATGCAGGTGGTGCGCCTGCCCGCGATCGGCACCGCGGCTGCCTGGCGGGACGCCGCGCGCGGTTATCTGAGCGCCGGGGTGCCGCCTGAGGATTTGCGCTGGCACTGCGGTGAAGAGGCTGATGCGGGGCTGTTTGACACCGCTGCACAGCCGCCCGCGCCTGCGCGGCCCGTTGCGGTGCCGCGCAGTTTCGTGAGCCTGGCGGAAAGTGTCACCTGGCATTCGGATCCGGCGCGGTTTGACCGGCTGTATGCGTTCTTGTGGCGGCTGAAGGACGCGCCGCAGCTGATGAGCGACCGGGGCGATGCGCAGCTGGCGCATCTGCGGCGGATGGAAAAGGCGGTGCACCGCTGCCAGCACAAGATGAAGGCCTTTGTCCGGTTCCGCGAAACCGGCAGCCCGGAGGCGGCGCGGCGCAGCTTTGCCGCCTGGTTCGAGCCGGAGCACCGCACGGTCGAGCCGACGGCGCCGTTCTTTGCCCGCCGGTTCGGGGACATGGACTGGCGCATCCTGACGCCGGATGTCTGTGCGGTGTTCGAGGGCGGCGTGCTGCGGTTTGAGCCGGGCGCGCCCAAGCCCGGCCTGCCGGAGGATGCGAGCGAGGGGCTGTGGCTGACCTACTTCCGCAACATCTTCAACCCGGCGCGGCTGAAGGTGAAGGCGATGCAGTCGGAGATGCCGAAGAAATACTGGCGCAACCTGCCGGAGGCGGCGGCGATACCGGAGCTGATCGCCACCGCGCCTGCGCGGGCGCGGGCGATGGCAGAGGCGGCGCCGACGCTGCCGCCTGCCCGCACCGCGCGGGTGCAGGCGGCGGCGGAGCAGGCCGCAGCGGAGCATTGGGCCGGGCCGCAGGACGGTCTGGCGGCGGCGCTGGCGGGCTGCACCCGCTGCCCGCTGCATTGCGCCGCCACCCAGGCGGTGCCGGGCGAAGGCCCGCAGGATGCCGCGCTGATGCTGGTGGGCGAGCAGCCGGGCGACCGCGAGGATCTGACCGGGCGGCCCTTCGTTGGTCCTGCCGGGCAGCTTCTGGATGCGGTTGCCGCCGAAGCCGGGGTGGCGCGGGAGGCGGTGTATCTGACCAATGCGGTGAAGCATTTCAAGTTCCGCCCCCAGGGCCGCCGCCGCATGCATCAGCGCCCGGATGCGGGCGAGGTGCAGCGCTGCCGGTGGTGGCTGGACGCCGAAGTCAAACTGGTGCGGCCGCGGCTGATCGTGGCGATGGGCGCCACGGCGGCGCTGGCGCTGACCGGCCGCGGCGAGCAGCTTATGGCGCGGCGCGGCACGGTGGAAACCAGCCGCCAGGGGGTGCCGGTGCTGCTGACGCTGCATCCGGCGCATATCCTGCGCACGCCGGACCCCGCCGCTCAGGCCCGCCTGCGCGGGCTGCTGCGCAGCGACCTGGCGGCGGCGCGGGAGCGTGCCGGGCTGGCGGATGCGGCAGCACAGGCGGGGCTGGCGGGGCAGGGGGCTTAGGCGGCCTCGGCCGGGCGGACCTCGGGGAAGATGTCGATGCCGCGTTCCTCGGCAATCCGGTTGCCGGCTGCAATGATCATCTCGCGGGCCTTGCAGGCGGCATCCCAGGAGGTGTTGGGATCGGCGCAGGGCAGGGCGAACCAGACGTCCTTGCCGAACACATCCTGGCCGGCCACCCGCACCTTGGCGTCCTCGGGGTCGCCCAGCTCGTCCTTGTCCAGCTTGCTGACGATATCGTCAAACGCCTCGCGCAGCGCGTCCACATCGGCGTTATGGGCGCATTTCAGCTTGATGATGCGCAGCATCTTCGGCTCTTTCATCGTCCAGTTCTCAAACGGGGTGGAGATGAATTCCTCCACCGGCACGATCAGGCGGGTACCGTCCCAGTCGCGCAGCTGCACGTAGGTGAAATTGATCCGCTCCACGTGGCAGAGGTAGTCGTTGTAGACGATCCGGTCGCCGATCTTGGCGGACTGATTGAGCGCGATCTGCAGCGAGGCGATGATATTGCCCAGCACCCGGCGGGCGGCGAAGCCCAGGATCAGCGTCAGGGCACCGGCGGTGCCCAGAATGGTAAAGCCGAGGTTCTGGAAGATGTTGCTCTGGCTCAGGAAGATACCGCCGCCGATCAGCACCGCGGCGACCACGAAGGCGCGGCGGGCG
>NZ_KI421501.1:0-90215 GCF_000473145.1 Leisingera daeponensis DSM 23529
ATATTCCATGATGTTTCCCCTAATGATGATCTGGTGGGTTAACGCGTGCCGCCGGGGATTGTTCCAAACTTATTCCAAGCGGCTGATTTTTCTGTTCTTTCGCGCCTCAGCGTGACGGTCGGGGCCGCAGTGCCCCGCGGCTGTTCAGCGCCTTGCGGGCGGCGCCGGCGCAAAAAAAAAGCGCAGCGGTGTGCGCTGCGCTTTTTTTCTGTCAAGGAGACCGGGGTTAGCCGCCTTCCTTGGCGTCTTCTTCCGGGCTCTGAATGTCGACGGTCGGAACGGTGACGGTCACATCTTTGGTCCCGGTTTCGATGTCGCCGACTTCGGCTTCGAACTCGGGCAGCTGGCCGCCTTCGACGTTTACATCAACGTCAGGCAGGCGGGTTTCCTGGGTCTGATCAATGTCGATCATGTAAACAGCGAAAACCAGCACAAGGATGCCGGCGATGGCGGCGAAAATATAGGAAGGTTTCATCGTACTGTCCTTTTGGGTTGCGTCAGCCGGTCAACGCGCCGGTGTCCGCAAAGGTTCCCGCGCCAAGTGACGCATTTGCGGGTTTCCGCTGGGTAAATTCTGGTTAAGGCCTTGGATTCAAGAGAAACAAAATTATGCCGTGCCGCAGCATTTCCTTGCGTTTTCCGGGCCGGGGCCGCGCTTAAATGCGAAGACAGGCTTCGATTTCGGACTGCATTTGCCCGATTGCGGTGCTCAGCCGCGACGTGAAAGCCTCGGATGTCAGCGACGGTGTGGCGTATCCGGGGGTGAGAATCGAGACGCTGGAACTGATTCGCGGCGTGAACCGGCGAATCGCCAGCCCTGCGGTTGTCTGGCGCTGCTGCAAACAGCCATAGGCGGTGATCATGTCGCAAATCATGTAGCACATGCCCGCCGCCACAAACTGCAGGCCGGGGGCCCAGGTGCGCAGCTCCAGCCGCTTGCGGAACCGGCAGCCGCTGCGCTGGAACGCGGCCTCTGTCCGGACCGTCATGGGGTGCTTTTCAAACAGCACCGCCATCGGCGCCCCGTCCAGATCCAGCGGTGTAATCTGTTCGGCCGCCGCCAGCGGGTCGCTTTCCGGGACGATGCAGACGCTTTCCAGGTCGAAGTCCTTCTGCTTGATGGACGGTCGCGGCGCCGGGGTTTCGGCAAAGCCGATGTCGAACTGCTGCGAAGCGATCAAATCCTCGATCACATCCGACGACCGCATGATCAGCGAGACCTCCAGCTCATCCTTGCCTTGCAGAAAATCCGTTAAAATCCTCGGCATGAACAGCCCCGCCGCCGCCGGGTGGCAGGCGACCCGCAGCTTGCCCGCCTCGTGGCTGCGGATCTTGCTTACCGTGCGCTCGATCCGCTCGATCCGTTCCAGCACCGCCTCGCATTCCTCCAGAAAGAACCGGGCCTCCGGCGTCGGGATCAGCTTGCCCTGCTCGCGCACGAACAGGCTGAAGCCCAGTTCCGCCTCCAGCGTGGAAATCATGGTGCTGACAGCGGGCTGGGTGCGCCCGACAGTGCGCGCGGCCTGGGAAATGGAGCCGCTGCGCATGACCTCGCGGAAGGTGAAGATCTGGCGGATCGAGAAGTTCATGGCCTGGGTATCAAGGAAATTGATGGAGTCAGAGATATTTTCAAATTGATCTTATGCCCTTTGTCCAGCCAAATCCGCCAAACCCGGTGAGGGGACACCGGAAGGAGGACCGATGGACACATTCACAAAATACTTGCTGACGGGGCTGATCTGCCTGGTGGCCCTGGGCCAGTTCGTTCAGGTGGTCACCCGTTATCTGCTGCAGATCCCGGTGATGGGGCTGGAGGAGACCATGCTCTACCCGACCATATGGCTGTATATCCTGGGCGCCGTGAACGCCTCGCGCGAGGATACCCACATCCGCGCCAACGTGCTGGAGATCGCCATCAAGACAGAGCGCGGCCACACCGTGCTGGCGATCGTGGGTGAAATCATCAGCCTGACCGTTGGCCTGTGGCTGCTGAGCTGGGCCTGGGAATACACCCAGTACGCCTGGCGGGTCTGGAAGGAGAGCCCGACGCTCTACCTGCCGACATTCTATTCCGAAGTGGCGCTCGTGGCCGGGCTGGGGCTGATGATGCTCTACACCGCCATGCATCTGCTCCGCCATATCAACGCCCTGCGCGCGGGAGCCGCAAAATGATTGAAATCGCACTCCTTGCCATTGCCGTCCTGGTGCTGACGCTGACCCTGGGCGTGCCGCTGCCCTACTGCTTTGGCGCGGCCCTGATGATCATGTATTTCCTGGGCGATGTGACCATGAAGGGCATGATGCTGTGGGGTTCCCAGCAGCTGGGCAACCCGGTGCTGCTGGCCATTCCGCTGTTCGTGCTGGCAGGCACCATCATGTCAGCCAGCGGCATCGCCGCCTCGCTTCTGAACTTCGTCAACGCCTTCATCGGCCATATCCGCGGCGGTCTGGGCGTTGTGGCGGCGGTCAGCTGCGCCATCATCGGCGCGATCTCCGGCTCCGGCCTGACCGGCATCGCCGCCATTGGCCCGCTGCTGATCCCCGAGATGGAAAAGCGCGGCTACCCGCGGGAATACGCCACTGCGCTGATTGCCAACTCCTCGATCCTGGGCCTGCTGATCCCGCCGTCGGTCACCATGATCGTCTATGGCTGGGTAACCGACACCTCGATCCTCGCCTGCTTCCTGGCGACCCTGGGGCCGGGCCTGCTGATCATGTTCAACTTCTCGGCCATGAACCTGTGGATGAGCCGCAAGTTCGACCTGGTGCTGGATGACACGCCCAGCTTCTCGCAGCTGGCAGGCGATGTGGCGAAGAAGGGCTTCAACGCCACTCCGGCGCTCCTGATGCCGGTGATTATCCTGGGCGGCATCTACGGCGGCATCATGACCCCGACCGAAGCCGCCGCGCTGTCGGTGATCTACGCGCTGCCGGTCGGCTTCTTCATCTACAAGGGGCTAAAGTGGAACAGCTTCCTGGAGGCCGGCAGGGAAGCCGCAACCGCGGTGGGCGCGATCATGGTGATGATCCTGTTCTCGATGATCCTGAGCCAGATGTTCGTCTATGAAGCGATCCCGCAGAAGATGGTCAGCGCGATCTTCGAGATCACCGAAAACAAGGTGCTGCTGCTGATCTTCATCAACATCCTGCTGTTCATGGTCGGCATGGTCGTCAATGACGTCACCGCCATCATCCTGATCGCGCCGCTGTTGCTGCCGCTGATGCAGGCGATCGGAGTCACCCCGGTGCAGTTCGCCGCGATCATGGGCGTCAACACCGCGATGGGCGGCGTCACCCCGCCATACGCCTCGATCCTCTACCTCGGTGCGCGGATCGGCAACGTGAAGGTCACCAAGGTGATCCCGCCCGCGATGATCCTGATCCTGACAGGCTATGTGCCGGTGGTCTTCCTGACCTCGCTGTGGCCCGACCTGTCGCTCTTTCTGCCGCGTTTCTTCGGCTACTGACCACACCTGACACCTTAAGGAGGAGACTACCCATGAAACACTTTCTGACCGGCACCGCTGCTGCTGCCCTGATGTCGCTGGCAGGCCTCGCCTCGGCCGCCGACCTCAAGATGAGCCACGTGCGCCCGCAGGACACCACCATCGACAAGGAGCTGCGCGCCTTTGCAGCCCAGGTGGATGAGGCCACCGGCGGCGATGTCTCGATCAACATCTTCGCGGCCTCGGCGCTCGGCGATTACACCACCGTGCAGGAACGCGTCAGCGTTGGCGCCATCGACATGGCGACCCAGCCTGCAGCGGCCGCGGCGGACCGCCGGATGCAGATCAGCTCGTTCCCCTACCTGGCGAACAACTGGGATGAGGCGCGCAAGATCTACGGCCCCGAGGGCGCGGTGCGCAATGTGATGGCAGAGCTTTATGCCAAGCAGGACATCACCATGCTGGCGGCCTACCCGGTCTATTTCGGCGGCATCGCGCTGAACACCGATCCGGTCAGCCCGGGCGACCCGTCGCAGTCCAACGGCATCAAGGTGCGGGTGCCCGGCATCAAGAGCTTCCAGCTGACCGGCGAGGCGCTTGGCTACATCCCGTCGCCGATCCCGTTCTCCGAGGCGTTCACCGCGATCCAGACCGGCGTGGTTGACGGCGTCATCGGCTCCGGCGCCGAAGGGTATTACGCGTCCTTCCGCGATGTGACCAAGGCTTATGTGCCCGCCAACACCCATTTCGAGGTCTGGTACATGATCATCTCCAACGGCTCGCTGGCCGAGCTGGACGCGGAAGATCAGGAAGCGCTGAAGGCCGCTGCGGCAGACTTCGAAGCGCAGCGCTGGACCGTCGCTGAAGAGGATCAGGGCAAATGGGAGCAGCGTCTGGCCGATGAGCTGGGTGCCAAGGTTGTCGAGCTGAGCGACGACGAACTGGCGGCGATGGCTGCCAAGGTGCGCAACGACGTCTGGCCGGTGGTGCTGGAAGACGTCGGCGCCGAATGGGGCCAGGGCATTCTTGACCAGATCGGCAAGTAAACCCGCATGACAGACGGGGGCGGCCGCGCGCCGCCCCGCAACCGCAGCCAACCCCGGAGATACGGCAGGATGGAAGCAGATTATGCAGTGATCGGCGGCGGCGTTGTCGGCCTGTCCGTGGCCTGGGGGCTGCTCAGGCGCGGCAAGCGCGTCACGGTGCTGGACGGCGATGACGGATCGTTCCGCGCCAGCCGCGGCAATTTCGGCCTGGTCTGGGTCCAGTCCAAGGGCATGAAACAGCCGCGTTATGCCAGCTGGAGCCAGCAGTCCGCCGCGGCCTGGGCCGGATTTGCCGCCGAGCTGGAGGACGGCACCGGACGCTCCGTCGGGCTGCAGCAGAACGGCGGCTATGACCTGCACTTCTCCGAAGAAACGCTTTATGCCACCGTTGCGCAATATGATGCGCTGAAGGACAAGCTGGGCGGCAACTACCCTTACGAGGTGCTGGGCCGCAACGCGCTCAGCCGCGAGGAGCCGCATATCGGCCCCAAGGTGGCAGGCGCGATCCTGCATCACCAGGACGGCCACGCAAACCCGCTGCGCCTGCTGGTCTCGCTGGCCGAGGACGTGCGCCGGCTGGGCGGCACGGTCCTGAACGGCAAGACCGTCACCGCGGTGTCCAAACCGGATGCGTTCAAGGTCCAGTGCAGCGACGGCACCACGGTCACGGCGGCCAAGGTTGTGCTCTCCGCCGGTCTCGGCGCGATGGAGCTGGGCCCCAAGCTGGGCTTCAAGGCGCCGGTGCGCCCGCAGCGCGGCCAGGTGCTGATCACCGAAAAGCTGCCGAAACTGATCAACCGCCCCTCGCTGATTGCCCGCCAGGTGGATGAGGGCGGCATTCAGATCGGCGCCACCAACGAAGAGGTCGGGCTGGACGACAGCGTGACGCAGCCGGGCCTGTCGGGTTTGGCAGCCGAGGCCATCGCCGCCTACCCGGCGCTGGCCCGCGCGCAGCTGGTGCGCAGCTGGGGCGCGCTGCGCATCCTGTCGCCCGACGGGCTGCCGATCTACCAGGAAAGCCCGGATCTGCCGGGCGCCTATCTCGTCACCTGCCACAGCGGCATCACCCTGGCCGCGGCCCATGCGCTGTTCCTGCCGGACTGGCTGGAAGGCACCGCAGCCGCCCCTGATCTGGAGGTGTTCAGTGAAGACCGATTCCCCGTTTCTTGAGCTGGCAGACGATGCCCCCCGTGTGCGGGTCTGGTTCGACGGCCAGCCGCTTGACCTGCCCGCAGGCGCCAACCTGGCCGCCGCGCTGCTGGCCGCCGGCGTGCAGGTGTTCCGCCACACGCCAGTCTCGGGCGCGCCGCGGGCGCCGTACTGCATGATGGGCGCCTGTTTCGAATGCCTGGTGGAGATTGGGGGCCGCGTGCAGCAGGCCTGTATGCTGGAAGTGGAAGAGGGCCTGAAGATTGCCCGCCCGTATGAAGCGGAGGCTGGCGATGAAACGCTGTGATCTGGCCATCATCGGCGCGGGCCCGGCGGGCATGGCCGCCGCTGCCGAGGCCGCGCGGCACGGCCTGAGCGTCACCCTGCTGGACGAGCAGAACCGCCCCGGCGGGCAGATCTACCGCGATGTGGACCGCGCGAGCGGACCGCGCGGCGCCATTCTGGGGCAGGAGTATCTGCACGGGGCAACCCTGACGGCGGGCCTTGGCGGGGCCGGGATCACGCGCCTGACAGGTGCCGTTGTCTGGGCCATCGAGGACGGCTTCCGCATCTCCTTCATCCGCGATGGCCGCGGCGAGCAGCTGGAGGCCGCGCGGGTGATCCTGGCCACCGGCGCGCTGGAGCGTCCGATGCCGCTCCCCGGCTGGACCCTGCCCGGCGTGATGACCGCGGGCGCGGCGCAGATCCTGCTGAAGCAATCCGGCGTGCTGCCGCGCCGCGCGGTGCTCGCCGGAAGCGGGCCGCTGCTCTATCTGATCGCGGCGCAGATGGTGCGGGCCGGAACACCGCCGCTGGCGCTGGTCGAGACCCAGACCGCGGCCAGCCCGCTGGCTGCCAGCCGCCATCTGCCCGGCGCGCTGCGCGGCTGGCGTTATCTGGCCAAGGGCCTGAAGATGCTGGCGGAGATCAAGCGCGCCGGCGTGCCGCGCTACACCGGCGCAACGGAGATCGCGGTGGCGGGCAGCACCGGCGCCGAGGCCGTGACCTTCCGCAGCAAGGGGCAGGCGCACCGCATCGCCTGCGAGACCGTCCTGCTGCATCACGGGGTGGTGCCGAACACCCAGGCCGCGCGTTCGATCAATGTGCCGCATGTCTGGTCCGAAGCGCAGCAGTGCTTTGTGCCCGAAACCGGCCCCTGGGGCGAAACCGCCAAGGAGGGTGTTCTGATCGCCGGGGACGGTGCAGGCATCGGCGGCGCCATGGCGGCAGAATATGCAGGCCGGATTGCGGCACTGAAGGCGGCGGAGGAGCTGGGCCGGATCACCGCGGCGGAGCGCGACCGCCTGGCCGCGCCGCTGTTCAGCCGCCGCAGCCGGGAAACCGCGGTGCGCCCTTTCCTGGATGCGGCCTATCCGCCCTATGCGGGCGCAGTGCGGCCCGCCGACAGCACCATCGTCTGCCGCTGCGAGGAGGTCACCGCGGGCGACATCCGCAGCTATGCCAAGCTCGGCTGTCTCGGACCGAACCAGGCCAAGGCCTTCGGGCGCGCAGGGATGGGGCCGTGCCAGGGCCGCTATTGCGGGCTGACCGTGACGGCGCTGCTGGCCGAGGCCAACGGGCAGACCCCGGATGAGACGGGCTACTACCGCATCCGGCCGCCGATAAAACCCGTGACACTGGGCGAACTGGCAGCGATGGAGGATCCCTCCGCCACTGCCGCTGAATAGGAGATTAAGATGATCGAACGGATCGAAACCGGCCCCCGCATGAGCAAGATCGTGAAGCATAACGGCGTGGCCTATCTGTGCGGCCAGGTCGGGGACGGCGCCGATGTGGCCGAACAGACCCGCGACTGCCTGTCCCGCGTCGAGGCGCTGCTGGAGAAGGCCGGCTCCTCGCCGCAGCAGATCCTGCAGGCGATTGTCTGGCTGGCCGACATGAAGGATTTTGCCGAAATGAACGCGGTCTGGGACGCCTGGGTGCCGCAAGGCCACGCCCCGGCGCGGGCCTGCGGCGAAGCCAGGCTTGCGCGGCCGGATCTGAAGGTGGAAATCATCGTCACCGCCGCCTGCTGAGCGGCATTTCAGCACTGACACTGAACCCGGCCCTTGCGTCTGACAGGGGCCGGGCACTTTACCGGCACCTCGTGCGTTGTATACCTGAAGCAGCAACGAGGTCCGATATGCTCAAGCAAACCCTGCACCGCGCCGCCCTTCATGCCGAAAATCTGCTGGACAGGCTGCTGCCCCGCAAGGCGCGCAGCGGCGCGGATCTGGTGATCGACGCTTACATCGGCTACGCCACGCCGGAGGCCCTGATCGTGCGCGGCCGGGTGCTGTCGCACCTGCGCCACAGCCCCCCCCGCGCAGGGCAGGGCGTTTTGCGCAATATGCGGCAGATGGTTTCGCTGTTCCTGACGGACGAGGCGGAAGGGATCACGGTCTGCCACGGTGACGCCACCGCAGTGAGCGACGAAGAAGGCTATTTCCAGCTGCCGCTGCCGCCGGGCCGGGCGCCGGGCTGGCACGAAATCCCGGTTGCTGTCGCGGACAGCGGCGCGCGGACCGTCTGCCCGGTGCTGATCCCGCGGCCGGATGCCCGGTTTCTGGTGATCTCCGACATTGATGACACGGTGATGCAGACCTCCGCCTATTCGCTGGTGCGCAACCTTTGGACCACCTTCAGCGGCAATGCGCTGACGCGGCATGTGTTCCCGGACTCGGCAGAGCTGCTGGGCAAGCTGTCGCAGCAGGGCCGCAATCCGGTGTTCTATGTCAGTTCCTCGCCCTGGAACATGCACGCGTTTCTGGACCAGGTGTTCCGCCAGGCGGATCTGGTCCGCGGCCCGATGTTCCTGCGCGACCTGGGATTGAGCGAGACCCAGTTCATCTCCGCGGGACACGGCAGCCACAAGGGGCAAAGCATCGACCTGCTGCTGAATGCG
This sequence comes from Leisingera daeponensis DSM 23529, assembly GCF_000473145.1. Taxonomy (NCBI): domain Bacteria; kingdom Pseudomonadati; phylum Pseudomonadota; class Alphaproteobacteria; order Rhodobacterales; family Roseobacteraceae; genus Leisingera; species Leisingera daeponensis. The sequence goes on from NZ_KI421501.1 coordinate 8,547, forward strand.
CACCCGGAGCTGCCTGCAATCCTGATCGGCGACACCGGGCAGAGGGACGCCTCCATCTACGGGGCAGCGGTGCGCCGCCATCCGGGCCGCATCGCCGCGGTGCTGCTGCGGGTGCCCGCAGACGGGCTGAGCGCGGAGGATGAGCGCGACCTGGCAGAGCTGAGGGAAACCGGTATCACCGTGTTTGCCGCCCCCAGTTTCGACGGCGCAGCGCAGCAGCTGAAGAGGATAACCGCCCCCGTGTGACGGCGGCCCGGAGGCGGGCCGCGCGGGTTTCAGGCGGTCAAGTCTTCAGCCTGCGATCTTTCTTTTCTCTTGCCTCTTCAACTTCAGGCCGGATCTGTGCCCAGGTCAGCAGGGTAAACACCGCGGTGCCGCCGATCACATTGCCCGCCAGCACCGGCAGGAAGAAGCGGAACACGGCAGGCCCCGCGGACAGCTCGCCCTGCACCATCAGAAAGGCCATTTCGACAGAGCCTGCGATGATATGGGTGAAATCCCCAAGGGCGATCAGCCAGGTGATGAGGATGATCAGCGGCAGCGCCGAGCCGTTGGCCTGAGGCAGCATCCACACCAGCGCGGCAATCAGCACGCCCGCAGGGATGCCCCGCACCAGACCCTCGGCCCACGGCATTCCGGTCGCGTGGTGGCTCAGCTCCAGCATCGCGTCTGCCATCGGGGCGGACATGACCGGCGTGAACGCCAGGAAGGCGGCAGCGATGAAAGCGCCGGTGACGTTTGCTGCCAGCACCACCGCCCACAGCCGCCCGGTGCGCCCGAGGGATTTCCACGTCGGCGACAGCGTCACCGGCACCACGGTGGTGATGGTGTTTTCCGTGAACAGCTGCATCCGGCCCAGAATGACCAGCACAAACCCAAGGCTGTAGCCCAGGTTCTCGACGATGAACCGCCAGTCCCCGTCCGGCAGGCTGGAGCGCAGGATCGCCTCCCCCCAGACCGAGAAGGAAATCAGCAGGCCGGCCGCCAGGCCGGACCACCACAACGCCCGCAGCGGGCGCCGCAGCTCCTCTTCGCCTTCGACCCTGATGGTTTCGAAAATCAGCTTGGCGGACAGGCCGGTGGCCTCCTCCACTGCCTCGCGTTCCCTTTGCTCTTCTGCAAGAAGGTGCTGGTCAGTGGGGGTCATCATCGGTCTCCTGCCTGTTGGGAAAGCCCGCACGGTGGGCCGGGGAGGGGCCCTGTATTGCCGCGCGGGCCGTAATTGGCCCGCCGGGGCGCGCACCTTGTCTCAGATTGAACGCCCGAAACAGCAAAACGTTCCCAGACAAATCCGGTTTTCCGGATAGTTTGCCGGATCGCACACATCGTTCCGGCAGGCTTCACGCTGCGATGTGCCGGGCGATGCGGGTGTCTTGCGGCCAGAGCCCGGTGCGCCGGGCGGCCCAGACCGCCCCGGCGACAGCGCCGAGGTTGGCCGCAACCGCCGCCGCTAGGATGCCGCCATAGCCGAAGGTCCAGACCCCAAGCCAGGCCAGCGGCACATAGATCAGCGTGATCCGCCCCAGGCTCAGCCCCATCGAATGCAGCGCCTTGGAGCGGGCGTTCATCGCCGCGTTTGCGGTCACCAGGATTCCATAGCCGAACAGGCTCCAGCCGACGACCTGCAAATAGCGGCGCGTGTAGTCCGCCGCCTCCGCGTCCTCGGCAATGGCAGAGGCGATCCAGCCGCCGCCCAGGCTCAGCACTGCGCCCAGGGCCAGGCCGTACACCAGGCAGAACGCCCAGGCCTGCACCACCGCGGATTGCGCCCGGGTTTCCTTGCCTGCGCCCCAGTTCTGGCCGACCACCGGGCCGATCCCGGCAGACAGCGCCAGCAGCACCACAATCGCCAGCGACTGCACCCGCGTTGCAGCGCCGAACCCGGCGACCGCGGCATCGCCGAGTGTAGCCACCGCAGCAGTGACCAGCGCCATGCCCGCCGGGTTGATCGCATTGGAAAAGGCGGCCGGCGCGCCGACCTGGGTGATGTCCCGCAGGCTGCGCCACAGGTCCTGCCCGATCCGGCCGCACAGCCGCAGATAGCCCGCATGAACGGCAAAGGCGATGGCGCCGGCCGCCGCCGCCACCCGCCCGGCCAGCGTCGCCAGCGCCGCGCCGCCGGTCTCCATCGCCGGCACCGGACCCCAGCCGAAGATGAATAGCGGATTGAGCGCGATGTTCACTGCCGCCGCCAGGATCATGAACAGCGAGGCATGAACCGCATTGCCATGCGCGCGGAACAGCGCGTTGACCAGCATCATCAGAACCAGAAACGGGAACGACAGCGCCCAAAGCGGGACATAGGCGGAAATCTCCTCCATCACCTTGCCGCGCGCGCCCATCAGGGAAAAAATCTGCCCGTGCAGGGCGTAAAAGGCCAGCGCCACCAGCACCGACAACAGCAGGCCCAGCCCGGCGGCATGCAGCGACATCCGCGCCACCGCGCTGTCCTCATCCTCGCGGCCCAGGGCCTGCGACACGGCCGCGTTTGCGCCTGCCGACAGCCCGATCGCCAGCGAGGCCAGCGCCGTTGTGACCGGATAGATGAACCCCACCGCCGCCAGCGGCGCACCGCCCAGCTGGCCCAGCAAATACGCATCGGCCAATCCGATCGACAGAACCGCCAGAATGCCCAGCGACATCGGTGCCGAAACCCGCGCCAGCGCGCGCCAGACCGGCCCTTCGGTCAGATCAGACCGCGCCATGCATGTACCTCCCGCTGCGGATGGGTGTTGCAGACCCAACGCCGCAACCGGGCGCGGCGTTCCCGGCACCCGGAAAAACACGTGAATGCGTCAGCCGTCCCGCCCTGCGGGCCGCGTATTTACCATAACGCGGATTATCATCCGCAGAGGCGGCCCGCGCGGGCCTCGCGGATCAGCTGCTGATGGTGACGGCGGCGCAGCCCTTCAGCGCCGCGGCGTCGTCGAGGATGACAAACACCGGCGCCCCTATCCCGGTATCCAGCGCGAAGGGCTGGCGAAAGGCCTCCGCAAAGACCTGCCGCGCCGGGGAGGCCAGCAGGCTGCGCGCGACCGCACCGGCGAAATAGATCCCCTGCGCGGGCAGAAACGCCAGCATCAAGTTACGCGCGAGCAGCGCCAGCAGCTCTGCATAAAACGTCTGAAACGCCTCTGTGCCGGCGTCATCGTCCGCAAACTGCGCGCGCACGGCTGCATACCCGCGGCCGGAGAACAGATGCTCTACCGTGCGGAAAGCCTCCGCCTCCGGCACACGGCTGCGCAGATGCTCCGCCACGTCCAGCGGCAGGCTGACATGGCCGTATTCCACGTTCAGGCATTGCACTTGCCCGCCCGCGTGCAGCACCGGCGACAGGTTGAAGCCGGTGCCGATGCCCGCGACCAGCCGCTGGCCGCCGCCGCCCGCATCGCCTGCCGGGGCAATCACCGTATCCAGGCATTCCGCTCCCAGATGCGGACAGGCCTGCCCCAGCGCCGCCAAGTCATTCAGCAGATTCACGCGCGCACCATGGAGATGGCGCGACAGCGCCGCGGCGTCGAAATGCCAGTCCCGGTTGGTGAGCCGCGCGGCAGTTCCGGTGACCGGTCCGGCGATCGCAATCGCCACCTCCGCCACGCCGCCGGGCGCGGCCTCTTGCAGGTAAAGATCCATCACGTCCGCAAAGCCGGCATACGCCTCGTTGCGGAAGCTCTGCACCGTGTCTGCCAGCAAGACGCCATCCCGCGCCAGCCCCAGCCGCGTATTGGTGCCGCCGGCATCCGCGGCCAGCCGCAGCCGGGTCAATTCAGCCGCTCGCCGGTTGCCGGCGAGAAATAGGAGACCTTGGAGAGATCAAAGGCCAGATCCAGCATCTGCCCCGGCTGCGCCCGGGTTTCCGCGTGCAGCCGCGCTGTCACCTGCTTGCCGCCCAGCTGCGAGACGACATAGGTATCTGCGCCCGCGGGTTCCACCATGTCGATGAGGCAGGCCGCCTCCTGCACGCCTTCACCGGCGCGAAAACCCGCCTCGGCAATGTCTTCGGGACGCACGCCCAGGATCACGTCCTGCGGCAGGCCGGTGGCGCGGCTGTCCTTCAGCACGATCGGCGCGCTGCCGCCGCAGTCCATCTCGATCCGTGTCCCCTGCCCGTTCGGCTGCGCCCGCGCCGGGATCAGGTTCATCGCCGGGCTGCCCATGAAATCGGCCACAAACAGATTTGCGGGCTTGTTGTAGATCTCGGCCGGCGTGCCGATCTGCTGCACCACGCCGCCCTTCATCACCACGATCTTGGTCGCCAGCGTCATCGCCTCAATCTGGTCATGGGTGACATAGACCATGGTGGCGCCGAGATTGTGGTGCAGCTTCTTGATCTCGGTCCGCATCTCGACCCGCAGCTTGGCGTCGAGGTTCGACAGCGGCTCATCGAACAGGAACAGCTTGGGGTCGCGCACCAGCGCCCGGCCCATCGCCACCCGCTGCCGCTGGCCGCCCGAAAGCTGGCCGGGGCGGCGGTCCAAGAGCGCCTCGATCTGCAGCTGCGCCGCGACCTCCTTCAGCTTGCGCGCCTGCGTTGCCGCATCGGCGCCGCGCACCTTCATGCCGAAGGTGATGTTCTTGGCCACCGTCATCGTCGGGTAGAGCGCATAGGACTGGAACACCATCGCGATGTCGCGGTCCTTGGGGCTGACATGGGTCATGTCGCGCCCGCCGATTTCGATCCGCCCGCCGGAGATCGGCTCCAGCCCGGCGATGCAGTTCAGAAGCGTGGACTTGCCGCAGCCGGAGGGGCCGACCAGCACCAGGAAGTCGCCCGGCTCGATGCTGACGTTGATGTCCTTGAGGATCTCGGTCGCGCCGTAGTTCTTGCGCAGGTTGGTGATGTCCAGGATAGGAGCCATGAGATTACCCTTTCACAGATCCGGCGGTCAGGCCGCGGATGAAGTATTTGCCGGCAACGGCATAGACCAGCAGCGTCGGCAGCGCGGCGATGATCGCTGCGGCCATGTCGACGTTGTATTCCTTCACGCCGGTGGTCGAGTTGACGATGTTGTTGAGCGCCACGGTCACCGGCTGGGTGCCCGCCTGGCTGAAGGAGACACCGAACAGGAAGTCGTTCCAGATCTGGGTGAACTGCCAGATCACGGTCACGACGATGATCGGAAGCGACAGCGGCAGGAAGATCGACCAGAAGATCCGGAAGAACCCCGCGCCGTCCACCTTGGCCGCCTTCACCAGATCCTGCGGAATGGTGACATAGAAGTTGCGGAAGAACAGCGTGGTGAAGCCGATGCCATAGATCACATGGACAAAGATCAGCCCCGGAATGCTGCCCGCCAGCCCCATCAGCCCCAGCATCCGGGCCATCGGCAGCAGCACCACCTGGAACGGGATGAAGCAGCCGAACAGCATCAGCGAGAAGATCAGGTTGGCGCCGCGGAACCGCCATTGCGCGATGACATAGCCGTTGGCGGCCCCCAGCATGGTGGAAATCGCCACCGCAGGCACCGCGATCACCACGGAGTTCCAGAAGAACGGGCGCAGGCCCTCGCACTGGATGCCGGTACAGGCCTCCGACCAGGCGGTGCGCCAGGCGTCGAACGTCACCTCGCGCGGGAAGGCGATCAGGCTGCCGGTGCGGATTTCCTCCAGGCTTTTGAGCGAGGTGGTGATCATCACGAAGAGCGGCATCAGGTAGAACAGGGCAAACAGGCCCAGGAGCGTGAACAGCAGCCAGCGCAGGGCGATGCGGCTCCAATTCTGCGCAGGCGCGCGGGCGGGGGCAAGCGTCGCATCAGTCATGTTTGGCCCTCAGCTCGGAGTAGAGGTAGGGAACGATGATCGCGAAAACCACAGCCATCATCACCATGGCGGAGCTTGCCGCCTGGCCGATGTCGCCGCGGGAAAAGGCCATCGTGTACATGTAGGTGGCGGGCAGGTCGGTGGCATAGCCGGGGCCGCCGCCGGTGAGGGCGATCACCAGGTCGAAGCTCTTGATCGCCAGATGCGCCAGCACGATGAAAGCGGACAGGAAGATCGGCGCCATCGAGGGGATGATGATCGCGGTATAGATCCGCCAGGCGGGGATGCCATCGACCTGCGCGGCCTTGATGATCTCCCCATCGACACCGCGCAGGCCCGCAAGGAACAGCGCCATAACGAAACCCGACGCCTGCCAGACACCTGCGATAACCACTGCATAGATCGCCTTGTCCGGGTTGATCACCCAGTCGAAGGTGAAGTTTTCGAACCCCCAGCCGCGCACCATCGCCTCCAGGCCCAGGCCGGGGTTCATGATCCACTTCCAGGCGGTGCCGGTCACAATCAGCGACAGCGCCATCGGGTAGAGGTAGATGGTGCGCAGCACGCCCTCGGTGCGGATCTTCTGGTCCAGCAGGATCGCCAGCATCAGCCCCAGCACCATGGAAATCACGATGAACAGGGTGCCGAACACGAACAGGTTCGACATCGCGGTATCCCAGCGCGGCGCGGCGAACAGGCGCTCATACTGGATGAAGCCTTCGATTTCGTATTTCGGCAGCAGTCGGGAGCGGGTCAGCGACACCCAGGCGGTCCAGATGATGAAGCCGTAGACAAACACCAGCACCGCGGCGAAGGACGGTGCCAGCACCATCTTCGGTATATGACGTTCAAGCCATTGGGACATTGTAACGGCCCTTGCATAAACGGCCCCGCATCCCGAAGGACGCGAGGCCCGGGGGAGGTTCACATGGAGTTGGCGACGGCGTCGGCCAGCATCTGCACGGCCTCATCCGAGGACATGTCCGAGTTGAAATGCGCCGTCACCACGTCGGTGATGGCGCCGGCTTGCGCGCCGCGCAGCGCCATGCCGTGGGCATAGCTCGGCAGCAGCGAGCCGCCTTCGGCGCTTTCGCCCATATCCTTGGCCGACAGATGCGCACAGGAGTCAAAGGCGTCCAGTTTCACATCGACCCGCGCCGGGATCGAACCCTTGTTGAGGTTGAACACCTCCTGGAACTTCGGCCCGACGATCAGCTTGGCCAGCAGGTCCTGCCCGGCCTGCTTGTCCTCGCCGTCGACCTCGAACATGGCGAAGCTGTCGACGTTATAAAGGAACCCGTCGCCCGGCACCGAAGCGCAGAGGAAATCCTTGCCCGGCTCCTTGCCCGCGGCCAGGAATTCGCCCTTGGCCCAGTCGCCCATGATCTGGAACGCGGCCTCGCCGTTCATCACCATGGCGGTGGCCAGGTTCCAGTCGCGGCCCGGGAAGTTCGCATCCACATAGCCCCGCATCTTGCGCATCTGGTCAAAGACCGCGGTCATCTTGCCGGACTTCAGCGTCTCCATGTCCAAGTCGACAAAGGCCTTGCGGAAATCCTCCGGCCCCAGAATGCCCAAGGCGACAGCCTCGAACACGGTGGCGTCCTGCCAGGCCTGGCCGCCATGCGCCAGCGGGGTGACGCCCGCCGCCAGCAGCTTGTCCGCGGCGGCGTTGAACTCCTCCCAGGTCGCTGGCATCTCGATACCGCTGGCCTCCAGAACCGCCGCATTGGCCCAGATCCAGTCGACCCGGTGCACGTTCACCGGCGCGGCGCACCATTTGCCCTCGCATTTCATATGCTCGGCGATGGAGCCGGGCAGCACATCCGCCCAGCCCTCGGCCTCCGCAACGGCGGAGATATCGGCCAGCACGCCTTCCTCGTACCATTCCTGGATCGCAGGGCCCTTGAGCTGCACCGCAGTCGGCGCGTTGCCGGACAGGACACGGGCGCGCAGCGCGGTCATCGCCGCATCGCCGCCGCCGCCCGCCACCGGCATGTCGGTCCAGGTGCCGCCGTTGTCGGCAAATTCCTGTTGCAGCACAGCAGCCGATTTGGCCTCGCCGCCGGATGTCCACCAGTGCAGAACTTCGGCCTCAGGCCCGGCCAAGGCCGGGGCCGCACAGGCCATCGCCACGGCCGATGCGGCCGCAAAAGCGGTGAATTTCATCGCTTATTCCTCCCTTATATGACGGCCGCTCCCCGCAGCCTTCCCCATCAGCTTGCAAAACCTCGGGGCCGCTTATCAATGACGCAGCACAGCCCGGCGCGGATGCCGCAGCAGTTTTTCCGCCAGCCTGTTACCTGTTGTTACGCAGCAATTGATTTTGTTGCATGATGTTACAGACAAACAGGCGGGACAGCCACAACCGGCGGTCTTCGGGGAGGATACGGACAGATGGCGATTCCGCGGCTTCTGGTGGTGGATGACGACGCCGAGACGCGCATGATGCTGACCCAGTACCTGCGCCAGAACGGCTTTATCGCCCTGCCCTGCGGCAGCGAGGCGGAGATCCGCGCGCAGATCGGCGCGGGGCGGATCGACCTGATCCTGCTCGATGTGATGCTGGGCGATGAAAACGGGGTGGAGATCTGCACCCGCCTGCGCGCCGAGCAGGACGTGCCGATCATTCTGGTCTCTGCCCTGTCCGCCGACCACCAGCGGATGGCGGGATATGAATCCGGCGCCGACGATTACATCGCCAAACCGTTCAATCCCGACCTCTTGCTGGCCCGTGTCCGCGCGGTGCTGCAACGGGCGCGCCGCTCCTCCTCGCTGATCTACCGGCGCAGCGTGGCGACCTTCCGCTTTGCCGGCTGGACCTATGACGCCAAGCGGGACGAGGTGATCTCCCCCGCGGGTGTGCAGGTGGCGCTCTCGCGGCGCGAGACCGGCTTGCTCAAGGTGTTTCTGGCCAACCCGCACATCCCGCTCACGCGCGAGGAGATCGCCGCCGCGCTGGACGTGACCGGCGAGGGCGGCAGCGAAGAAGGCTCCGGCCGCGCCATCGACGTGCTGGTGGGCCGGCTGCGCTCCAAGATCGAACAGACCCCCAAGGAGCCGAAGCTGCTGCGCACAGAGCGCGGCACCGGCTATGTGCTTGCGGTGGATGTCGAAACCGGCGCGGACTGACAGCCGTGGCGCTGCGCCTCAGAACCCTGGGCCTGATCCTGCTGCCGCTCGCCTTTGCCGCAGGGCTGGCAGCGGCGTGGCTGTGGTTCCAGTCCGGCGCCAACTGGCAGGCGCATCTTACCCGCAGCACTATTGCAGGCATCACCCTGGACAGCGCCCTGCGCCGCGGCGCTGCACCGCCTGAGGGCGTGGCGGTCACCCCGGCGGGCCCGGCCCAGGCGGCGTTTCTGACCAGCGGCGATTACCTGCGGCTGGAGGGCATCCCGAAACCGGCCTTCTTCACCAATGTGTCGATCCTCGACAGCGGCCCCGATCCCTTGTCAGGCGAAGTGCTGGCGCTGGTCATCGCCTCTCCGGACCTGCGCTATCCGGTGGCGGAACTGCCGCCGGCAGGCGGCCAGTCCGCGGCAGAGAAACTGGGCGCCGTCACCCGGCTGCTGGCGGCCTATTGCAGCGAGCCGGTGATCTTTGCCCGCGCAGGCTATGGCCCCTGGCAGCGGGTGGATGGCACCGCGGTCTGGGGCTGCTCCGCCGCGCCCCGCGACCTGCGCCTGCCCGCGGTGCTGCTGTCGCTGCTGGCCCTGGCGGTGCTGGCGACCCTCGTCATGGACGCTTCGGCCCATTTCGACCGCTTCGCCCGCGCCCTGCGCGACCGCCGCCGCCTCGGCGGGCCGGACGCTTATGCGCTGCAAGGCCCGGGAGAGCTGCAGGAGATCGTCACGGCGGTGAACAGCTATCTGGAGACCGAGCGCGAACAGCTTGCCAGCCGCGCCGCGGTGCTGTCCGGCGTCAGCCACGACCTTGGCACCCCCGCCACCCGCCTGCGGCTGCGCGCGGCGCTGATCCAGGATGCGGACCTGAGGCAGAAGTTCGAGACCGATCTGGACGCCATGACCGGCATGATCGAAAGCGTGCTGACCTATACCCGCGCCGAAATGAGCGCCGAAACCCCGCGCCGCCTCTCCCTCACCTCGCTGGTGGAGGCGGTTGCGGCCGATTACCAGGACTTCGGCAAACCGGTCGAACTGCTGCGCCCCGCGCCGCAGGTGGCGGCAGGCGGCCGCTCGGTCTTTACCTCGGCCCCCGGCCGCAGCGCGATGCCGCCGGACCAGCCGATGCTGGTGGTGGCGCGCCCGGTGTCCTTGCAGCGGGCGGTCACGAACTTGATCGACAATGCGCTGAAATACGGCCGCCGCGCCGCCATCGGCCTCAGCGCCACCGCCGACCACGCCGTCATCACGGTGGAGGACGAAGGCTCCGGCATGACCGCGGCGGAGATCACCGAAGTGATCGCCCCGTTCCGCCGCGGCGATAACACAAGGGCCATTGATGGTTTCGGGCTGGGGCTGACGATTGTGGCCACCGTCGCCGAACAGCACGGCGGGCGGCTGTATTTCGAGGACGGCCGCCGCGGCCTGCGCGCCTGCCTTGAAATCTGCCGCAACTGACCGCGCCCGGACGCATTGATCAGGATCATGGCATCCGCCGCAGGGACTGGTTTAATGGCTGAAGCGGCACATCCGGCGTCTGCCGCGCTGACCGGGGAGGAGGCCCGCCATGCACCGCAGAACGTTGCTCTATGCAATCAGCAGCAGCACCAGCGACACCGCCATCACCGCCGCCGCCGAGGCCGCCCGCGAACAGCAGGCGCATCTGGCCTGCCTGCTGCTCAGGACGCTGCCCGGCCTGCCCCATTTCGCCTATGGCGCCTCTGCCTACGGCGTGATGGCGGTGCCGGATGAATGGCTGGAAACCCTGCAAAGCTGCCGGACTGCCCAGGCCGCCCGCGCAGCAGAGGTGCAGGCGCTGCTGTCCCGCAGCAATACCTCAGGCGACGTGCAGTATGCCACCGCCAGCGACGCGGACATCCGGCTTCTGGCCGCCCGCCGGGCGCTCTCCTGCGACATTGCCGAGGCCGCGGACGGCCTGCGCGAGGATCCGGAGGTGTTCCGCGATGCGGTGCACGGCATCCTGTTCGGCGCGCCGGTGCCGCTGATGGTGAACGGCAGCCCGCTGGTCCCGCGCAAGCGCATCTTCCTGGCCTGGAACAGCAGCCTGTCCGCCGCCCGCGCGGCCCACGCCGCCCTGCCCTGTTTCAAGGCCGCGGAAGAAGTGGTGATCGGATGCTTCGATCCGGACATGAGCGACACGCGCGACGGCGAGGATCCCGGCGCGGACATCGCCGCCTGGCTCAGCCGCCACGGCTGCACCGTCACCCTGTCGCAGTTTCCCAGCGGCGGCCGCGATACCGGCTCTGCGATTCAGGACCGCGCCCGCGAGACCGGCGCGGAGCTGGTGGTGATGGGCGCCTATGGCCATTCCCGCCTGCGCCAGGCGGTGTTTGGCGGCACCACCCGCAGCCTGCTGGAGCAGACCGCCCTGCCGGTCCTGTTTGCCCACTGACCCGCAGCCGCCGCCCAGCCGCAAGGGAGCAGCCGATGACGGAACCCGCCGCGTTCAATGCCTATAAACCCGCTGAAATCGCCGCGCTGGTGGAAACCGCAGGCGTCGCCAAGGCGCGGTTGCCGCTGCCGCAGATGTTTGTGCTGGCGATGCTGGCGGGCGCCTTCATCGGCTTCGGCGCCGCCGCCTATACCACCGCGATGACCGGCGCGGACGCCTCGTCAGGACCGGTGCGGGTGCTGGGCGGGGCGGTGTTCTCGCTGGGCCTCATTCTGGTGGTGGTGGGCGGCGCCGAGCTGTTCACCGGCAACGTGCTGATGGTGATCGCCGCGGTGGACCGCAAGATCCGGCTCAGGCGGCTGTGGCGCAGCTGGGCCATCGTCTATGCCGGCAACCTTGCAGGTGCCGCAGGCCTCGCCGCCGCCTTTGCCTTCACCGGCCTGCTGGACGGCCCGGCAGGCGCCACCGCCGCCCGCATCGCCGAGGCGAAATCCGCCCTCTCCCCGGCGGAGGCCTTCATGCGCGGCGCCCTGTGCAACGGGCTGGTGTGTCTGGCGGTCTGGCTTTCCTTCGCCGCCCGCACGGCGGCGGGCAAGATCCTGGCGGTGCTCTGGCCGATCACCGCCTTTGTGCTCCTGGGGCTGGAGCATTCGGTGGCCAACATGTTCTTCTTCCCGCAGGGCTGGGCCGCTGGCGCCGGTGTTTCCCTGCACGCCGCTGCGGCCAATCTGTTCTGGGTCACGCTGGGCAATATCGCGGGCGGCGCCGGCGGGGTCGCCTTCGCCTATTGGTTCGCCTACCTGGGCCGCACCGCCCCGGCGGCCGGCCAGGCGCAGCGCAAGCGGTGAGGCCCGCTCAGCGGGCCGCGGCCCCGTCGCTTGCGGCCTCCGCCAGATAGGCCACCCGCCGTTCCGCCCGCTTGTCGTCGACCAGGCCGCAAACCGTCCAGCGGACCGGCCTGATGCCGCAGAACTTCAGGATGTTGCGTTCGAAACTGCGCAGCGAATGGGCAAAGTAGAACCAGCGGTAGAAGGCGGACGGCATCCCCATGGTGACGATGATCCGCGCGCTCTTCCCCTTCAGCTTGGGGTGCCAGCCCTTAGCGCCGACGGTAAAGGCGAACTGCTCGCGGAACACCTGTTCCAGCCAGGCCTTCAGCAGCGCGGGCATGGTGCCCAGCCACAGCGGGTAGACAAACACCAGATGATCCGCTGCCGTGACCGCCTGCTGGCCGCGGGCAACATAGTCCGGCAGCACTTCCTCTTGCCATTCGGCGCGGCTGCGCAGGCAGGTGACGCCGCTGGCGGCCACCTCGATGACCTCCACCTCATGTCCCGCGTCCCTGGCGCCCTTGGCATAGCTCTGCGCCAGCGCGTGGCAGAAATGCGCCTGGCTGTTGTCCGGGTGGCCCTGAATGATCAGTATCCGCGTCATATGCTCTCCCCCTTGCCGCCCATCCGCCGCACCTCCTGCAGCAGGGCTATATATCCGGTCAGATCCGTCAGGGTGATCACCCCCAGCAGGCGGCCCTTGTCCGTGACCAGAAACTTGCGCCGCCCGGTCTCCGCAATTTTCCGCATCAGCGCATCGGCCTGCATCTGAGGCGCGACCGAGTTGCTGCCGTCGGGCGGCTGATAGACTTCCTCCACCGGGGTCTGCGCCCACCGCTCCTGCGGCACACGCGCCAGGTCCTGGGTGTCGGTGCAGCCCAGCAGCACCCCCTGCTGCACCACCGGCACAAAGCTTTTGCGCTCGGGCAGCAGCACCTGATGCGCCAGCGCCTGCAGGCTGATGTCCGGACCCACGGTCACCGGATCGCGGGTCATCAGATCGGCCACCGTCTTGCCCTTGAAGGCGGCGGTTTGAAGCTGATGGGCATAGGTGCCCTTGGCCGCCGACAGCACAAAAAGCCCGATCAGCACCTGCCACAGCGCCGCCACCGGATTGCCGGAGAACAGCCCCAGCAGCCCGTAGAGAATGAGCGCATAGGCAAAATAGCTGCTGATCCGGGTGGCGGTCCGGGTCGCCGCCAGCAAGTCGCGGCTGCGGCTCCACAGCCAGGCCCGCAGGATGCGGCCGCCGTCCAGCGGAAAGGCCGGCACCAGGTTGAACACCGCCAGCACCAGATTGATCAGCGCCAGATAGCCCAGCACCGGATTCAGCGCCCCGCCCGGCGCCAGTGCCCAGCCGATCTGCGCCAGCAGCCAGAAGCCGAAGGCCAGCGCAAAGCTCATCAGCGGCCCGGCGATGGCAATCCAGAATTCGCTGACGGCGGTCTTGGGTTCCGAGCCCAGCTCTGCCACGCCGCCGAAGATGAACAGGGTGATCCCCTTGATCTCCACCCCGAACCGCCGCGCCACCACCGAATGCGACATCTCGTGCAGGATCAGCGAGGCAAAGAACCCCAGCATCGCCAGAACCGCCAGCATCAGGTAAACCGCCTGCCCCGCCCCGGGATAGGACATCGGAAAGAACTGGGTGGCCAGGCTCCAGGTGATCAGCGCCGCGATCAGCAGCCAGCTTGGGTCGACCTTGATGTCGAACCCCTGCAAACGCGCGATCCTGACTGCGTTTGAGAACATGAAACTCCCCCCTCCTGCCGCACTTTATAGCGCTGCCGCGCCGATCCCCCTTTGATCCGGCTCAACCCCGGAACAGGCTGCCCGCCCCATAGGCCAGCGCCGCCGCGCAGGAGCCGATCAGCAGCGTTTCCAGCCCCGAAATCCACCACGGCGACAGCGACCAGATGCTTTTGCTGGCGCCGATGGCAAAGAACACCAGCCCGGTCGCCGCCGAGGCCAGCAGGAACGGGTCCGGCAGCCCCAGAATGAACGGCAGCAGCGGCACGATCCCGGCCAGCATGAAGGCCAGAAACGTGGTCAGCGCCGCCGCCACCGGGTTCGGTTCCGCAGGCCCCAGCCCGTATTCGCTGGCCAGCATCAGCGAAATCCACTTCTCGGGCCTGGCCGCCACCGCGTTCACCGCGCCCTCCAGCACCCCGCCGCTCAGGCCCAGCTCCTGCAGGATCTGGCGCAGCTCCTCGCGCTCGCCGTCGGGATAGTCGCGGATATGGCTCTGCTCCACCCGGTAGAGCCGCCGCCGGTCATCCAGATCCGCCTTGGTTCCCAGGTAATTGGCGGCAGCCATCGAAAAGCCGTCCGCCAGCACATTGGCAATCCCCAGCGCGATGATCACGGAGGAGGAAAACCCCGCCCCCTCGACCCCCGCCGCAATGGCAAAGGTCGTCACCGCGCCGTCGATGCCGCCATAAACCGCATCGCGCAGCCGCCCCTCCTTCCTGCTGCCTTGCAGGCGGCGTGCGATCTCTTCCCTGCTGTGCCCGTGTTCCGCTTTCATGCCCCATGATCCGCCAAGCGGCCCCCCGCCGCCTTGAGCGAGGTCAAGCCGTTGCCGCCCTCAGCGCTCGGTGATCAGAACCCCGTCCGCGACCGCCTCGCCGGGGTGCAGGACCACCCGCTCGCCCGGCTCCAGCCCCTCCAGCACTTGCGCCATCTGGCCGTTGCGCCGCCCCAGCGTCAGCGGGCGCACCGCGGCGCGCCCGTCCGCCGCCACAAAGGCCGCCCAGCCGCCGCCGTCCCGGAACAGCGCGCTGACAGGGATCCGCAGCACGTCCTCCGCCTCCCACTCGATGATGCGGGCAAAGACCGAAAACCCCTCGCCCAGGCTGGTGCGCTGCTCCTTTGGCGTCACCAGGTCAAAGAACACATCCACCCGCTGCTCCTCGATCCCCAGGGCCGAGACCTTGGTGCGCGCCACCGGCTCGATCCGGTTCAGCACCGCCTCCAGCGGCGTTGCGCCGCCCCAGCGCTCGATGCTGGCGCGGGCGCCCGGCGCCAGCCGCACCGCGTCCGAGGACAAGAGATCGGCCACCAGCTCCAGATCCTGCGGATCGCCGATGGTGACCAGAAGATCCCCCGGCAGCACCGGGCGTTCGCTGATGGTGACCACCGACAGCACCACGCCGTCCGCCGGCGCGGTGATGCGGATGCAGCAGCTGTCCGGCACCTCCGCCCCCGCTTCCGGCAGGATCAGCGCCGCCTGCGCCCGCGCCAGGGTGCTTTGCGACATGTCCACCCGGGCGCTGGCCGCCTCCTCCCCGGCGGCGGCCACCGCCAGCCGCTGGGTGGCGTCCTCCAGCCGCGTCAGCGAGGCGACATTGCGCTCCGCCAGCGCCTTCACCCGGTCAAACTGGCTTTGCGCCAGGATGCGGTCCTCGATGGCCTTCTGCAGATCGGCGCGCGCCACATGCAGCGCCGCCTGCGCCTCCTGCAGCGTTGCCTGCGCCTGCGCCCGGGTGCGCGCATCCAGCAGATGTGGCCGGGCAGGCTCGACAATGGCGACCAGGGTTTCGCCCGCCGTCACCCGGTCCCCCGCCCGCACCGGCGACCGCCGCGCGGTGCCCGCAATCGGCGCCGCCACCTCGAACAGGTCGCGGACCCGGGTTTCGCCGTCGGCGTCAATGGTGATCTCCATCCGGCCGCGCGTCACCTCATGCAGGTCCACCGCAGCCGGCTCCTCCCGCAGCGCCACATAGAGCAGCGCCGCCAGCACACCGCCGCCGGTCACGTACAATAGCAGGCTGCGAAGGTTCGCAAACATCTCTTACTCCCTGGTTTTCATCACTGCCACAAGGTCCATCCGGTCCAGCCGCCGCCGCACGATCAGCACCGAGCACAGCGCCGCCGCCAGCACGATCAGGCTGGCACTGGCAAAGGCCGCAGGCTCCAGCACCAGCGGGATGGTGTAAACGTCGCTGGAAAAGTTCTCCACCGCCAGCCGCGCGATCGCCGCACCGATCAGCAAGCCCGGCGGCTGCGCCAACAGCGCCAGCAGCATCATCTCCCCCGCCAGGATGAAGGAAACCTCGCGCCGCGAAAATCCCAGGATGCGCAGGCTGGCCAGCTCGCGGGCGCGCTCCGACAGCTGGATGCGGGCGCCGTTGTAGGCGACGCCGATGGTGATCAGCACCGCAATGGTGATGTAAAGCGTGTTCATCACGGTCACCTGCTGCGCGATGACCTCCCGGAACGACCGGCGCATGTCCGTCATCACCGGCACCCCGGCCACCGCCGGCAGCGCCTTCAGCCGGGTGAACAGCGCGTCCTGGCGGTTGGGGTCGATGGCAATGCTGGCGGCGGAATACTGCGGCGCCTGCCGGAACAGCGCGTTCAGGCTGGCGTGATCCATATAGGCGCCCAGACCGAAATACTGCTTGACCGTGCCGGTGACCGGCAGCTGCCGGGTTTCGCGCCGGCCGCTGGTGAACTGCACCTCCACCAGCGTTCCAGGCACCGCGCCCAGCTGCGCCGCCAGCCGCTCGCTCAGCAGGATGCCGCCGGGGCCCGCATTGGCGACGCTGCCGTCGCTGGCCACCACCCGGCTCAGATCCGGGTCCGGCACCCGCGCCTCGATCGTCACCCGCTTCATCCGCGCCCCGTGCCGCAGGATGGCCGCCGCGTACTGCTGCCCCTCCGCCTGCAGGACACCGGGCAGGGCGCGGATCTCCTCCAGCACGCTTTCCGGCTGATCCTCGGTGAACATCACCACCGCATCCTGCCGGTTGCTCTGGTAAAACGCGGTGTCGATGATCTCGTCCAGCGCATCCGCAAAGAAGGACGACGCCACCACCGAGGCCACCGCCAGCGCCAGCCCCAGCCCCGTCATCGCGCTGCGCAAGGGCCAGCGCAGCAGGCTGCGCAGGATCATGATGGCAGGCTGCGACAGCCGCAGCTCCCGCATCACCCGGTCCGCCACCGAATGCTTGAACCGCGGCGGCGCGGGCGGCTGCATCGCCACCGCCGGCGCCAGCCGCGCCGCCCGCAGCGCAGCGCGCGCCGCGCCTGCGGTGGTGGTCAGCAGCGCCGCCAGCGCCGACAGCGCATAGGCCCAGGCCGACACCCGGTAGATCAGGAAGGGAAAGTCGAAGAACCGCGCATACTGGTGCGCCATAAGCTGCGCCAGCCAGGTGCCCGCAGCCCAGCCGATCGCAATTCCCGCCAGCGCCACCAGCGCCGCCAGCATCAGGTAATGCAGGCAGACCTCCGCATCGGAATAGCCCACCGCCTTCAGCAGGCCGATCTCGCTGCGCTCCAGCGCCACGATCCGGCTCATCACCATGCTGACCAGAAACGCCGAGATGCCGAAGAAGATCGGCGGCAGCACCATCGCGGTGCCCTTCATCTGGCTGATCTCCGCATCGACAATCGCGTGCGAGCCGTGCTGCGCCCGCCCCACCGCGCCCTGCCCGCCATAGGGTTCCAGAAGCTGATCCAGCCGCGCGATCACCTCCTCCTCCTGCACCCCGCGGGCGGTCTTCAGCGTCAGGTCATTGAAGGCGCCCGCCATGTCATAGGCGGCCTCCGCCTCCTCCCGCCGCATCCAGATGATGCCAAAGGACAGGTTGTCGGGCATCAGCGCGCCGGGGCCCAGCGTATAGATGAACTCCGGTGACAGCGCGGTGCCGGTCACCGTCAGCCGCCGCTGCTGGCCGTTCAGGTTGGCCAGAAAGTGATCCCCCGGCCCCAGCCCGTTGGCCAGCGCAAAGGGCGCGTTCACCGCAACCTCCCCCGGCAGCTGCGGCCAGTGGCCGCTGCGCAGCACCGGCAGGTTCAGCTGCGGCGGGCCGCTTTCGGGCAGCGACAGGATGCGCCCCACCGCGCCCTTGGCCCGCCCCGGCATGTCGAGGTTGGCATAGCCGCTGACCCGCGCCTCCAGCGCCAGAACCCCCTCCACCGCGGCAATCTCCGGCAGCAGGCTGACCGGCGCGCGGCGCGCCGTGGCAAAGACATCGGCAAAGCGGTTGCGCCCGTAATAGGCCTCCTGCGTGCCCTGCAGCGCCTGGTACATGCCCACCGCCGTCAGCAAAATGGCCACCCCGCAGGCCAGCACCATGGCAATCGCCAGCGCCTGCACCCAGAGCCGTTTGAAATCCCGCAGCAGCTTCCGGTCCAGTGCCTGCATGGCTCACCAGCTGATGTCCGCGGGCGCCAGCCGCGTGGTGTTTTCCTGGATGCGGCTGATCCGCCCGTCCTGAAAGTAGATCACCCGGTGGGCGATCTTCTGAATGTCGGCGTTATGGGTGATCACCACCGTCGCGGTGCCGAAGTCGCGGTTGATCTGGTGCAGCGCCTCCAGCACCTGAATGCCGGTCTTGCTGTCCAGCGCGCCGGTCGGCTCGTCGCACAGCAGCACCCCGGGGCGCTTGGCAATGGCGCGGGCAATCGCCACCCGCTGCTGCTCGCCGCCCGACATCTCCGCCGGGAAGTGGTCCATCCGGTGCCCCAGCCCCACCAGCTCCAGCGCCTCGGCGGCGGGCATCGGGTCGCGCGCCACATCGGTCACCAGCTGCACGTTCTCGCGCGCCGTCAGGCTGGGCACCAGATTGTAGAACTGGAAGATAAAGCCGACATGGTCGCGCCGGTAGCGGGTCAGCTCCCGGTCCCGCATCGCGGTCAGCTCCAGATCGCGGAACCAGACCCGCCCGTCCGTCACATGATCCAGCCCGCCCAGGATGTTCAGCAGCGTAGACTTGCCGCTGCCGGAGGGGCCAAGCAGCACCGCCAGCTCGCCGCCGGGCAGCTCCAGATCGACACCCGCCAGCGCATGCACCTTGGCGCCGCCGGTGTCATAGACCTTGGTCACACCCTTCATGGTAAAGACGGGATCCGCCACAGCCGCCCTCCTTTCGCGGCGATACTGCCACAGGCGGCTGCGGCGCGGAAATGATCTGCCTCAACCTGTCCGGCAGGCGCCGCCGGGCCGCGCTTGCGGCGGCTGGCTTGCGCAATTCATTTCGACTCGCTATCTATTGCGGATGGACCAGACCGCCCGCATCCCCGAGCTGATCAGCCGCCTCGCCCGCCTCGACGCCGGCGAAAGCTGGGCGGCAGAGCTGAACCCGGCGCAGCGGGCCGCGCTGGACTATCTCTCCCGCGCCAACCGGTTTTCCCGCAGCCCCTCGCACGTGGCCGCCTATCTTGGCAGCACCCGCGGCACCATCTCGCAAACGCTCAAGGCACTGGCGCAGAAGGGCTATGTTGAGGAGGAGCGCTGCGACACCGACAAGCGGGTGATCCGCTTTGCCCTGACCGCCAGGGGCGCAGAGGCGACCGCCCTGCCCCGCGCGCTGGCAGACGCCGCAGCGGCCCTGCCCCCGGCGGACCGGACCGCGCTGCAGGCGGCGCTGGAACAGATCCTGGGCCGCATGATCGCGCAGAACGGCGGCCAGCCCTTCGGCCTTTGCCGCGCCTGCAGGCATTTCGCGCCGGACGGTCCGGGCGGCTTCTGCCGCCTGCTGGCGGAGCCGCTGTCGCCCGAAGACACCCGCAAGATCTGCCACGAACAGGTGCCCGCATGACCCCAACGCCCCCCGCGTCCCGCATCGCCGGGCTGTTCCTCGGCTCGGTCGCCGCGCGCTGGCCCGGCCGCCCGCCCTCTGCCATCGCCAAGACCCGCACGGACGGCCCGCAGCAGATCACCGAACTGGGCTTTACCGGCGACGCCCAGGCCGACCCGCAAAATCACGGCGGCCCCGACAAGGCGATCCACCAGTACCCCTCGGACCACTATCCGCAGTGGATGGCCGAGGGCCAGATGCCGGAGGACACCGTCCCCGCCGCCTTTGGCGAAAACATCGCGGCGCTGGGAATGACAGAAACCAATCTCTGCATTGGCGACATCCTGCGGCTGGGCACGGCGGTGGTGCAGATCAGCCAGGGCCGCCAGCCCTGCTGGAAGGTCAGCCAGCACACCGGTAACCCCAGGATGGCCTATCTGTTTCAGAAGACCGGCCGCACCGGCTGGTACTACCGGGTGCTGGAGCCGGGCCAGGCGGAGACCGGCAGCGCCATCACCCTGATCGGCCGCCTGCACCCGGACTGGAGCGTCGAACGCGTCACCCGCCTCCGCCTCAGCCGCAAGGCCACCGCGCCGGAGGCCGCGGCGCTGGCGCAATTGCCCGAACTGGCGGAGGGCTGGCGCCAGGCCTTTGCCCGCATGGCAGAGGGCGACACGGCAGAGGACACCAGCGCCCGGCTGCTCGGCAACTGATCTGCGCCCCGGCGCAGGCCGGGACGCAGCACTGTTGCGGCAGGGTCAGCCCAGCACGGCCTGAACCGCCCGCACAGTGGCCGCAACCACCTGATCGGCCTCTGCCCGCGTCAGGCAGAACGGCGGCGCAAAGCCCAGGATATCGCCCTGCGGCATGGCTCGCGCGATGACCTTGTCCTGCTCCAAGAGCTTGGCCGAGATCTGCGGCCCGATCTTGTCCGCGGCATCAAAGAACGTGCGGCTGTCCTTGTCCTTCACGAACTCCACCGCGCACAGCATCCCCTCGCCGCGCACATCGCCCACATGGGCATGGCCCGCCAGCGCTTCCGCCATGGTGGCATTCAGATAGGCCCCCACTTCGCCCGCATTGCTGACAAGGTTCAGCTCATCAATCAGCTTGAGGTTCGCAACCCCCGCCGCCGCCCCGATCGGGTGCGCCGAATAGGTCCAGCCATGGCCGATCGGGCCGTTCTCGTCGGTCCCCTGCTCCAGCACCTTCCACACCTTGTCCGAGACGATGGAGCCACTCAGCGGCGCATAGGCCGAGGTGAGGCCCTTGGCTATGGTGATGATATCCGCCTCGATCCCGTAATGATCCGAGCCGAACATCGAGCCGAGACGCCCGAAGCCGGTCACAACCTCATCGGCCACCAGCAGAATGTCATGCTTCCTCAGCACGGCCTGAATGGCCTCCCAGTACCCCGCGGGCGGCGGCACGATGCCGCCGGTGCCCAGCACCGGCTCGCCGATGAAGGCCGCGATGGTATCCGCGCCCTCGCGTTCGATCAGCGCCTCCAGCTCCGACGCGCAATGGGCCACGAACTGTTCCTCGCTTTGGTCCAGATCCGCGCGGCGGAAATAGTAAGGCGCCTCGGTGTGAATGACCTGTTCCACCGGCAGGTCGAACTTCTTGTGAAACAGCTCCAGCCCGGTCAGCGAGCCGGTGACCAGCCCCGACCCGTGATAGCCGCGCCAGCGCGAGATGATCTTCTTCTTCTCCGGCCGGCCCAGGATGTTGTTGTAATACCAGATCAGCTTGACGTTGGTCTCATTCGCGTCCGAGCCGCCAAGGCCGAAATAGACCTTGGACATATTCGCAGGTGCCCGGTCCAGGATCATCTTGGCCAGCGTGATCGAGGCCTCGGTGCCATGCCCGACATAGGAATGGTAATAGGCCAGTTCCCGTGCCTGATCTGCGATGGCCTCGGCAATCTCCTGGCGGCCATAGCCTACGTTCACGCAGTAAAGCCCGGCAAAGGCGTCCAGCAGCCTGTTGCCGTCGCGGTCCTCGATGAACACGCCGGAGGCGGTCTTGATGACCCGGTTCGGGCTTTCGCCGCGGGCGTGCTGCGCCAGATGGGTGGAGGGATGAAAGAAGTTCTCACGGTCCCACTGGTCAAGCTGGTCGTTCTTCAGCATCGGATTTTCCTTCCATTTGCGTTCTGCGGCCGGGAATTTTCAAAAACTCCTGGCAAAAATCTTCGAAGATTTTGGTCCGTCACGCCCAGTCGCGGCAGACGTATTTGACCTCGGTGAATTCCTCCATGCCCAGCCGCGCGCCTTCGCGGCCAAGACCGGACTGTTTGGTGCCGCCAAACGGGATCGGCGCGCCGGTCACCTTGGTGCGGTTCACCGCCACCATACCGTATTGCAGCGCCCGGCTGAGGCGGTAGATGCGCCGCGGGTCGTGGCTGTGGACATAGGCCACCAGCCCGTATTCGCTGTCATTGGCGCGCGCCACGGCCTCCTCCTCGCTGTCAAACGGCGCGATGGCGGCGACGGGGCCGAAGGTCTCCTCCGTCATGATCAGCGCCTCCGCCGGCACATCGGTCAGCACGGTCGGCTCATAGAACAGCGGCCCCAGCGGATGCCGCCTGCCGCCGCAAGCCAGCGTTGCGCCCTTGGCCAGCGCATCGGCGACATGCGCCTCCTGCTTTTGCACCGCCTTTTCATTCATCAGCGGGCCGAGGTCGCAATCCTCCATCCCCCGCCCGAGGGTCAGCGCCTGCGCGGCCTTGGTGAACCTGGCGCAGAACTCGGCATACACCGCCCGCTCCACCAGGATCCGGTTGGCGCCCAGGCAATCCTGGCCGGAGGTGGCGAATTTCGCCTTGATGGTTTCGCCGACGGCCTTGTCCAGATCGCAGCCCTTGAAGACAAGCACCGGCGCATGACCGCCCAGCTCCATCACCAGCCGCTTCACGGTGCCGGCGGACTGGCGGTACAAAAGCCTGCCCACTTCGGTGGAGCCGGTGAACGACAGCGCCCGCACCCGCGGGTCGGCGGTCCAGGGCTCCACCACAGTGGAAGCCTTGCCGGTCACCACGTTGAATACCCCCGGCGGAAAGCCTGCGCGCTCCGCCAGCTCCGCCAGCGCCAGCGCGCTGAACGGCGTCTCGCCCGACGGGTGCGCTACCACGGTGCAGCCCGCCGCCAGCGCTGCGGCCGCCTTGCGGGTCAGCATGGCGGAGGGGAAGTTCCACGGCGTGATCAGCGCCGCCACCCCCACCGGCTCGCGCCACAGCTCCACCTCGGCGTCCGGCAGGTGGCTGGTCACGCCCTCGATATTGGGGCGCTTGGCCTCCTCGGCATAGAACTCCACAAAGGCCGCGCCATAATCAATCTCGCCGCGCGCCTCCGACAGCGGCTTGCCCTGTTCCAGCACCATGATGCGGGCGAGGTCTTCCTTGTGCTGCAGCTGCAGATCGTACCAGCGCCGCAGGATGGCCGCGCGCTGTTGCGGCAGCAGCCCGGCCCAACCCGCAAACGCCGCCTGCGCCGCATCGACCGCGGCAGAGGATTCCTCTGCCGACAGGCTCGCCACATGGCCCAGTTCGGCGCCGTCTGCCGGATCGCTCACCGGGAAGGTCTCGCCATTGGCCGCGGCGCACCACTTGCCGCCTATGTAGGAAAAAGAGCGAACCAGCGCCTTGTCGGCAATGTCCGCACGGGCAGAGAGAGCGGTCTCTGTCATGATTGTCCTCCTCACGTCTTGCAGAGGAATGTGCCGGACTGAAACAGAGGATGTGACTGAAGTTCAGGAGCGGCGCAGAAGAATCAGCTGGTTAATTCAACAAATCCACGACTAAGTTCTTCGTCTTGATAGTCTGAATAGGAGCAAACATGAAACTCGATTGGATTGATAATCAGATTTCACAACTCGCAGTCAGGTTCTTTTATAAGTTTTCACGGTTTGAGTACTCCATGAAGCAAGTTGAGTGGTGCAAAGAAATCGGCAGACACTCCGATATTGCACCTGACTGGGAGGGAATGTTTTTCAACTCTCTGAAAACTAACTACGTAGCTCCAGAGACCGCTAGATCCTTACGAGCCGAAGACCCCAAGAGGTTCAGAAGAAGAGCTGATGGTTTTGAATGGGTGTCTTGTAACAACGAACAACACGCCCTGCTCAAAACCATCTTTGATCTGAAAACAGTTCGAAACAATCTTTTTCACGGAGGCAAGCATGAGAATAGCGGTTGGGATAATCCTAAGAGGACTAAGAAGTTGCTATCACTCTCTATCGAAGTAATTGATGACCTCGCAGTACAAACCGGAACGATTTGTGGCGACTTTTCAATACACTATAGTTCTGATTACTAACCCAATAAAATATCCAGCGGCGGCGCGACCGCGCCCTTCACCGGCTTCGTCACCACATAGGTGAAATAGCGCGACAGGCCGATGCGGGCGTCCAGCATCTCGTCGATCAGCCGCTGATAGGCGTCGATGTCGCGGGTGACGATCTGCAACAGGTAGTCAAACCCGCCCCCCAGCGCCCAGCAGGCGGTGACCTCGTCATAGCGCTGCATCGCCGCCTCAAACGCGCGGAAGCTGGCGGCGGTGTGGTCGGCGATTTCCGCCGCGACAAACACCGTCACATGCGGCGCCAGCTTCCGCAGGTTGATGCGGGCGCCATAACCCTCGATCAGCCCCGCCTGCTCCAGCTTCTTCAGCCGGTCCCAGCAGGGGGTCGGCGACAGGCCGATCCGGTCGGCCAGCGCGGCCTTGGTGATGCGCCCCTCGGTGGAGAGAACGCGCAGAATGTCGAGGTCGCGCTGATCCAGTTGCATGTCTTCCGCCCTATCAGCCGCCGCAGACGCCGACAACCGCAACGCAGTCGCCGGATTTGATGAGACCGGGGAAGTGGCGGCTGATCACCAGCCCCGCGCGCCGGGCGCGGTATTCCACCGGCGCCTGCCCGGTGCGGTCCATCGGCCAGACCCGGGCGATCAGATCGCCCTGCGCCACCGGCGCGCCCAGATCGGTCATGATCTCAAACAGCCCGTCGCTTTCGCTGAACAGGAAACAGTCATCATCCGGCATCGAGAGGCGGATGGTGTCGTCCACCTGCATCTCCCCGCGCAGGATGCCCGCATGAATCAGCACATTGCGCAGCCCCTTCTTGGCAATCGCATTGCCGCGCGCGGTGGACGATCCGCCGCCGCCCAGTTCCGTGGTGACCAGCACCTTGCCCATCTGCTCCACCGCGGTGTCGTACATGCCCGCGCTGTCGATCTCCAAAAGCTCCACCGAATAGGGCGCGTTGAACGCCTTCATCGCGGCAAAGCACGCCTCCTGCGTGGCCTTGTCCTCCAGGATATGCGCGGCGGCAAAGGGCACGAAATCCAGCGTCTTGCCGCCGGAGTGGAAATCCACCGCCAGATCCGCCATCGGCAGCAGCGTGCGCTGGAAGTAGTCGGCGATCTTCTCGGTCACGGTGCCGTCCGGGCGGCCGGGAAACGAGCGGTTCAGGTTGCCCCTGTCGATGGGCGAGGTGCGGGTGCCCGCGCGGAACGCCGGATAGTTGAAGGCCGGCACGATAATCAGCCGGCCGGTCACCTCCTCGGCGCGGGTGTTCGCCGCCAGCTCATGCAGCGCAATCGGGCCTTCGTATTCATCGCCGTGGTTGGCCCCAGTCAGCAGCGCGGTCGGCCCCGCGCCGTTCTTAATCACCGTCAGCGGGATCATCACCGAACCCCAGGCCGAGTCATCGCGGCTGTAGGGCAGCTTCAGATAGCCGTGATGCACCCCGTCCCGGTCCAGCGGGATGGTGGGGGAAATCGGATTTGGCTTCATGGATCAGTCCTTCACGAACATCTTGCGCGGCACATCGGACAGGCACTCCGGCCCGTTCGCCCCGATGCGGATGCTTTCGGTGATCTCAAAGCCCCAGTCCTCCATCCACAGGCCGGTCATGAAGTGGAAGGTCATGTTTTCCTGCAGCACCGTGGTGTCGCCCGCCCGCAGCGACATGGTGCGCTCGCCCCAGTCCGGCGGATAGCTGACCCCGATGGGATAGCCGGTGCGGTTGTCCTTCTCGATGCCGTATTTCTTCAGCACCTTGAAAAACGCCTTGGCGATGCCCTCGCAGGTGTTGCCGGCCTTTGCGACCTCCAGCCCGGCCTCCATGCCCTCCAGCACCGCCTTCTCCGCATCCAGGAAGGTCTGCGTCGGCTTGCCCAGGAACACGGTGCGCGACAGCGGGCAGTGGTAGCGGTGGACAACGCCCGCGATCTCGAAAAACGTGCCCTCGCCGGATTTCATCGGCAGGTCGTCCCAGGTCAGATGCGGCGCGGCGGCGTCGGAGCCGGACGGCAGCAGCGGCACTATCGCCGGGTAATCGCCGCCAAAGCCAAGCTCCGCATCATAGCGCAGGCCCGCGTCATAGATCTCCGCCACCAGATCGCACTTGCGCATCCCCGGCTCAACGCGCTCGAAAATCCGCTGGTGCATCCGCCCGACGATCTGCCCGGCCTGCCGCATATAGGCCAGCTCTGCCTCGGACTTCACCGCCCGCTGCCAGTTGACCAGCGCGTTGGCATCGGCAAAGCGCGCATTCGGCAGGTGCTTTTGCAGCGAAGCATAGGCCGCGGCGGTGAAGTAGTAATTGTCCATCTCCACGCCGGTCACGCCGCCGTCCAGCCCGCGGTCCTTGAGCTGCGCCGACAGGTAATCCATCGGATGGCGCTCGGTCGATTGCACGTAATGATCCGGGTAGCCGATGATGTTTGCCGGCTCCATCCAGCAGGTGCGCAAGGCGCCGTTGGCGTCCTGGCCGCGCCCGTACCAGACCGGCTCGCCGTCCATCCCGACAACAACGCATTGATGCACGTAGAAGGACCAGCCGTCATAGCCGGTCAGCCAGTTCATGTTCGACGGATCGGTGACGATCAGAAGATCAAGCCCGCGGCGGGACATTTCGGCCCGGGTCTTGTCCAGACGCGCCTGATATTCAGCGCGGGAGAAATACAGCTTGGGGTCTGCCATATGCGTGGTTCCTGGTTGATCAGCTGGTGAATGTGGCGCCTGCCCCCGCCGCATCAGCGCGGGAGCCTGCAAGGGTTGCGATGGCGGTGTCCTGCACACCGGTGCCGGTCAGATCGGCAATGATCAGATCACCGGGGGACCGGCGGCCTGCGGCCTTGCCCGCGGTGATCTCACCCAGTTCGGCAAAGCACCGGTCTTCGGGGATCAGCCCGGCGGCGATGGCGCTGCGCAGCTCGCCCTTGACGGCGCATTGCGCCTGGCTGTCGGGCACATACAGGTCCGCGCGGGCCAGACAGGCGGGCTCCAGCTCGCATTTGTGCTCCTGATCCGATCCCATGGCGATCACCAGCTGGCCGGGCTGCAGCCATTCCGCATGGATCACAGGGCCGGCTGCGGGCGTTGTGGTGACGGCAATATCCGCCGAGGCTACTGCCGCCGCGGCGTCGGTCGCTGCCTGGACATCAATCCCCAGCTCTTCGCGCAGGCTGGCTGCTGCGGCCTCTGCCTTGGCGCTGTCCCGTGCCCAGATCACCGCGCTTTTAATACCGCGCACCAATGTCATCGCCTTCAGCTGCATCCGCGCCTGCACGCCCGCGCCAATGATGCAGACGCGCTCCGCATCCGCCCGCGCCAAATGGCGCGCCGCGACTGCGCCGGCGGCGGCGGTGCGCACGTCGGTGAGGTATCCATTGTCCAGCAGCAGCGCCTCCAAAAGGCCGGTCTTGCTGGAAAACACCACCATCAGCCCCGTGGTGCTGGGCAGCCCGATCTTGGGGTTGTCGAAAAACCCCGGGCTCATCTTCATCGCAAAGCTGCCGATCCCCGGCACATAGGCGGTCTTCACGCAGACCTCGCCGTTATGGTCCGGAACCAGCAGCGTCATGATCGGCGGCATCTTCACCCCGCCGCCCGCCAGCGTGGTAAAGCCTTGCTCCACACAGTCCACCGCATCGCCGTCCAGCGGCACCAGGCCGCGCAGCTCCGCCTCCGTCAGGATCCTGATGTCAGGCATCCGCACCTCCCCCGGTCTCTGCCGCCACGTCCGCATCTTCACCATCAATGATGCGTTTGTGCAGGTCCATTCCGATGTTCTGGCCGCTCACCAGCACCGCGCAGCGCCCCGGATGCTCAACCCTGCCCGCCAGCAGCGCCGCAATGCCGACACTGCCGGAACCCTCGATCACCAGCCGCTCCTCGAAATAGGCGTGCCGGATGGCGGCCGCAATTTCCGCCTCGGAGACCAGCACCACATCATCGACGAGCGCCTTGGTCATTTCAAAGGTATAGGCATTGTCCAGCCCGATGCCGCCGCCAAGGGAATCCGCCAGCGTCGGCAGCTCCTCGACCTGCACCGGCTTGCCCGCCTGCAGGCTGGCGTGCATCGCCGCGCCGCGCGCCATGCTGACGCCGATCACCCGGATCGCCGGGTTCACCGCCTTCATCACCATCGCCACGCCGGAGATCAGCCCGCCGCCCGACAGCGGCACCAGCACGGTCTCCAGATCCGGCGCCTGCTCCAGCATTTCCAGCGCCACGGTGCTTTGGCCCGCTATGATATCGCGGTGGTCAAAGGGCGGCAGCATGGTCATGCCCTCCGCCACCAGCCGGTCGACCTCCACCTGCGCATCATCCTGCGAGCGGCCCGTGATCCGCACCTCGGCGCCGTGGGACCTGATGCCCTCGACCTTGTTCTGCGGCACCAGCTCCGACATGCAGATGATGCAGCGCACCCCGGCCTGCGCCGCCGCATAGGCCAGCCCGCGCCCGTGGTTGCCGGTGGAGACGCCAACCACCCCCGCCGCGCGCTGCGCCTCGCTCAGCGACAGCACCGCATTGGTGGCGCCGCGCAGCTTGAAACTGCCGGTGATCTGGGTGCTTTCCAGCTTCAGCGAAACCGCACCGCCGCAAAGCGTGCTCAGCGCGGGAGACTCCACAAGGGCGGTCTGCCGGACCCGCCCGGCGATCCGCGCCTTGGCCTGATAGCTGTCCTGAAGGGCGATTTTCTCAGTCATTGGACCTGTCTTGCCTGATTAGAGTTCGAACAGCCGGCCATAGCCCGGCACCGCATCCGTGATCCCCGCCAGCCGCAGGCAGCGCCAGACCATCGCCTGGTTCGAGCTGACAACCGGCTTGCCCAGCCGGTCCTCGATCCGCTGCACGCAAGCAGCGGCCCGCAGCGCGGTGCAGGAGAGAAACAGCGCATCCGCGCCCGCATCGCAGGCGGCAATCCCGGCCTCGATGATGCTGTCCTCGGAAATCCGCGCCATCCGGCGGTCGTCGGTCAGCCCGAAACAGGCGGCACTGACCACCTCCGGCCCGTGTGCGGCGAAATACTGCGCCATCTCATCGGTGACTTCGGGGCTGTAGGGGGTCAGCAGCGACACCCGCCCGGCCCCCAGCGCGGCAAACGCATCAAACGCGGCAGAGCTGGGGGTGACGCAGGGCGCGCCCGGCTTGGCCGCGTTCAGATACCCGGCGACCGCCTCGTTGCCCAGAACGATCGAGGCCGCGGTGCAGCCATAGGCCACCACATCCACCGCTTCCCCCGGCAGGATCTGCGCCGCCGCCGCGCTCAGCCGCGGGCCGGTCTGCAGCAGCGTTTCCCGGGTGGTCGGATTCTCGAATTCGATCCGGTTCACATAGACGCCGACCCGGTCCGGGTCGCAGATCCGGGCAAAGTCGCGCTCCGACGTGTGGTCGGTCGCCAGCGCCACCAGCGCGATCCGTTTCTTCACGGGGCGGTCGTCCAGCCTGGCCGCAACGCGCGAGGGCGTGGCATGGATATCAAGAGCCATTTTCGCTTTCCTAAACAACAAGAACCGGGGTTTCCGCCAGGCTCGTCACCTTGTGGGAGACACTGCCCAGCAGGACGCCTTCCAAGGAGCCAAGACCGCGGCTGCCGATCACGATCAGGTCCTGCCCGTGCTCCCTGGCAAAGCTGGTGACGGTGCGCGCCACCGGCCCGGCTTTGACAAAGGCGCGCGGGGCTTCGATACCGACCGCCCGGGCCAGCGCCTTGCCGCGCTCGGCCACCTCCCGGGCGTGGCTGCGCATGAGTTCGTCCAGATCCTCCGGCTGATCCGGGCGCACCATATGCATCGAGGCCTCCAGCAGCGAGTGGTGGCGGTAGACCGTCAGCAGCGTCAGCGCGGCGCCGCACAGCTGCGCCAGCTCCGCCGCCTTGGCCAGCGCCGCCTCAGCGCCTTGCGAGCCGTCAAAGGGCACCAGAATGGATGTGAACATCGCCGCGCCTCCCTACTTGGCAAAGGCCAGATCGCGCAGGAACAGCGCAATCTGCGGGAAGAAGATCAGCGCCACCGACACCCCCAGCAGCATCAGGATGAACGGCGGCGTGCCGCGCACCACCTCGGCATAGGGGCGCTTGAACACGGCAATCGCGGTGAAGATATCGCAGCCGAACGGCGGCGTGGCCGACCCGATGGCAACCTGCAGGGTGATGATGGTGCCGACCAGCACCGGGTCCAGCCCCACCGATTTCACCACCGGCGCAAACACCGGCACCAGCACCAGGATCACCACGATGGGATCGACGAACATGCAGCCGATGAAAAACGCGATGGAGATCACGAACAGCACCCCGATGGCGCCCATCTCGGCAATGCCGATGGCGCCCAGGATCTGCTGCGGCACCTGCGCGAATGAGATCACCCAGGAAAACGCCGCCCCTGCCCCCACCAGGATGAACACGATGGCGGTGACCAGGCCGGTCGACTTGGCGGTCTCATAGACATCCGCCAGCGCCATGGAGCGGAACACCAGCACCTCCAGGATCAGCGCATACAGCACACAGGCCGCCGCCGCCTCGGTCGGGCTGAACACGCCGCCGTAGATGCCCCCGATGATGATCACCGGGAACCCCATCGGCCACAGCGCCTGCCGCATGGTCCTCAGGCGCTCGGCCCAGGTGGCCCTGGGCTCTGCCGGCACGTTGTTGCGCACCGCATAGATATAGGAGTAGGCGGAAAACAGCAGCAGGATCAGCAGCCCCGGCCCGATCCCCGCAATGAACAGCTCGGCAATCGAGGTGCTGGAAACCACGCCGTAAATGATCATCCCGATGGAGGGCGGGATCAGAAAGGCGATGTCGCTGGCATTGACGATCAGCGCCAGCACAAAGCTGTCCTTGTACCCCGCCTGCAGCATCCGCGGGCGCAGCGGCGAACCGATCGCCACCACCGTCGCCTGGGTCGAGCCGGAGACCGCGCCGAACATGGTGCAGGCCGCCGCGGTCGAAATCGCCAGCCCGCCGCGGATATGGCCGACATAGGCCATCACCACATTGATCAGCCGGCCGGCTGACTGGCCGCGGGTCATGATGTCGGCGGCAAAGATGAACATCGGCACCGCAATCAGCGACGCGGGCCGGATTCCCGCCAGCATCTGCTGCACCATGGTCTCGGTCCGGGCCAGATCGCCGAACAGCATCAGAAAGCCGATGAACGCGCCGGCAATCAGCGGGATCATCATCGGAAAGCCCAGCAAGAGCAGGACAATCATGGTCAGGAAGATGGTTGCAGCCATGGGTCCGTCCTCAGATCTCGATTTCTTCCGCGTCCTCGTACCCCTCCTGCACATGGGTCGAGAGGTAGATGCCGGGGGATGTCAGATTGCGCACCGCGGTCAGCAGGTACTGGGCACCGGTCATGAAGAACCCCGCAGGCACCCAGACCAGGATCACCCAGACCGGGATCTGCAAGGCGGGCAGCACCCGCCCCCGCGACGCCTGCGAGCCGATGTATTTCACCGCGTAAAAGCACAGCAGGAACATGAAGCCCGCGGTGATCACCGAAATCACCACCACCATCACCTTGCGCAGATGCGGCGGCAGCAGGTCATAGACCGCCGACATCCGGATGTGGCGGGCATTGCGCGCCGCATAGCTGATGCCGGCAAAGGTGATCAGGATGATCAGGATCCGGTTCAGCTCCTCGGAGAAGAAGATGGAATTGCCCAGCACGAACCGCCCCACCACATTGGCCACGGTATTGGCGGCCATCAGCAGCACGCCGGCGGCCAGCAGGAACGACTCGGTGCGGCTGATGGCGCTGTCGATCACACCCAGGAAACCGGGCAGCGCGGAGTCATGTGTCTGGTGCATTCCGTCCTCCCAAGGACTGCGCCGGGCTGAGCGGGCGGCCCCCGCTCAGCAGCACGTGCCATGCAGGCGTCAGTTGGCGGTGGCCGCCAGGTCCGCCTTCATCTGCTCCAGGATCGCGGCGCCGCTGTCGCCGGTCATCTCGATGAACTTGGCCTCAACCTCTGCCGCCGCCTCCTTGAAGCAGCTGCGCTGCTCGTCGGTCAGCACCGTCACCTGCATCTCCGGCTTGGCCTCCATGATCTTGGCCAGCTCGGTCTCTGCCGCCTCCTGCTGATAGACCACCGTGTGGTCATAGGCCGCCTGCGCCGCGGTCTGCACCAGCTCCTGATCCTCCGGGCTCAGGCCGTCATAGAAATCCTTGTTGGCCATCACCGCGGTGGTGAAATTGTTGTGGCCCGCATAGGTGATGTAATCGGTGACCTCATAGATCTTGGTCGAGTACAGGAAGAACGTCGGGTTCTCCTGCCCCTGGATCACATTGGTCTGCAGCCCCCCGTACACCTCGCCCCACGGCAGCGGCGTCGGGGTGGCGCCAAAGGCCTTGTAGCTTTCGACCAGCAGCGGGTTGGTCATCACCCGGAACTTCACCTCGTCCAGATCGGCGCAGGTGGTCACCGGCGTCTTGGTGGTCATCGCCACTTCGCCCTCGGGGAACATGTTCAAAAGCTCCAGCCCCTGATCGGCATAAAGCGGCTTGAACATATCGTTGATCGCCTTGCTCTCCTTGTAGAAGCGCGCCAGGTGATCCTGATCGGTCGGCAGCAGATAGGGCACAAAGAACACCTGCGCCTCGGGAATCAAGGAGCCGGTGAAGCCCGGCGACTGGTCGACGAACTGCAGGATGCCGTCCTGGGTCTGTTCCATGATGTCGGCGGATTCGCCCAGCGTGCCATAGGGGAACAGCTGGATCTCGTGATCCGAATTCGCCTCGATCTCTTCCTTGAACTTCTGCGCATAGACGCCCTGCACATCGGTCATCGCCTCCTCAAAGGCATACCGCCAGGTGTCCGCCTGCGCCGCGCCGCCCGCCAGGGCAATCCCGGCCGCCGCAAGGGCAGCGAAGCTGAATGTGACTGTCTGAGCCATGATTTCCTCCCAGGTCTCACCGGTGCCTGCGCACCGCTGCGCCAGACTTGAGAGGAATTGTACTGCATGTCAATTTTTTTATTGTTGCAGGACAATCAGTATGTGAAGGGCGCGACCCCCTCCGGCGGACGCCCCAGCATCCCGCCGATCAGCTCCAGCGCCTGCCGGAACCGGTCCTGGTCCTGCACACTGCCCAGCGACACCCGCACCGCGTTCTGCGGCGGGGTCTTGGGGGTCAGGAACGGCGCATCCGGGGCGACCGCCACCTTCAGCTCCTGCGCGTAGGAGACAAAGCTGGCGGTGGTCCAGCCATCGGTCAGCGGCAGCCACAGGTGCAGCGCCGAGGGGTGGCCCTGCCAGTCCCAGCCGCGCAGCACATCTTCGGCAATGGCATACCGCTCCGCCAGCGCCCGGCGCTGCCACAGGGCCAGCTCCAGCGCGGTGCCGTCCTGCACCCAGCGGGTGGCCAGCTCGCACATCAGCGGCGTCGCCATCCAGCCGAACACCACAATCCGCCCGGTCAGCGCAGGCAGCAGATGCTCCGGCGCCGCCATGTAGCCCGCGCGCAGCCCCGACACCGTGCATTTGGTAAAGGTCGTCAGGTAAATCGACCGCTCCGGCGCCAGCGCCGAGACCGGCACCGGGCGGTCCTCCGCCACCGGCCCGAAGGCATCGTTTTCGATGATGTGCAGATCATATTTCCGGGCAATCCCCACCAGCGCCCGGCGGCGCTCTTCCGGCATCATCCCGGCGGTGGAGTTGGCCAGGGAGGGAAGCAAAAACAGCACCTTGGGCGACTGCTCCCGGCAATAGCGCTCCAGCGCCTCCGGCAGGATGCCATCGCCGTCCGTCTCCAGCCCGGCCAGGTTCAGCCCCAGGTAGGAACATCCCGACACCAGCAGGTGATGGGTGATCTTGTCCGACACCACCGTATCCCCCGGCCGGGTCAGCGCCGACAGCGCCGCCGACATTCCGTGACTGGCGCCGTTGGTCATGATGATCCGCTCCGCAGGCACCTCCAGCCCGCAGACCTTCAGCCACTCCGCCCCGGCAGCCCGGTGCGCGTCATGGCCTACATTGGGGCGGCAGGACAGGTAATAACTCGGGTCCAGCGCCTCCGGCAGCTCCTTCAGCGCCTGCTGAAACCGCTCCGCGTGCTGCTGCGAAAACAGCGGCCTGGAGATCGACAGATCAAAGCCGCCGCCCTTCTCCGAACTCAGCTGGAACGGCTGGTCATTGGACGTGTCCGGGTCCAGCACATAGCTGCCGCGCCCCACCTGCCCGTCAATCAGCCGCTGCCGCCGCAGGCTTTCATAGGCCTTGCTGACGGTATGCACGCTCAGCCCCAGCTCCTCCGCCATCCTGCGGTGGGTCGGCAGTTGCGTGCCCTTGGGCAGCCGCCCGTCCGAAATCGCCTTGGCGATGGCGGCGGCCAGGCTGCTGTGCAGCGGTGTGGTGAGCGAAGCGGGATCGGGATACCAGATTGTCATGGTGCAATTGTATAGCGCCCCGCGCCGCAAACCCCAAGACAATTGCCGCAGATCGCGGACTCACCGGCCCCGGCTGTCCCTGCCCGCCCCTTACCCCGCAAAAAATATTTTGTAGGGTAACAAAACCGGCTATACATACCCCACAAATAATTTTCTGTGGGGCAGCCCCGTGATCCAGCACCATTCCGCCGCCGGCACCGCCGCCTGGACCGATCTTCTGCGCTCGCTCAAGGACAGCGCGGTCTCCGGCCTGCGCGGCGCCC
Organism: Leisingera daeponensis DSM 23529; assembly: GCF_000473145.1. Classification (NCBI taxonomy): domain Bacteria; kingdom Pseudomonadati; phylum Pseudomonadota; class Alphaproteobacteria; order Rhodobacterales; family Roseobacteraceae; genus Leisingera; species Leisingera daeponensis. Next base: position 43,139 of record NZ_KI421501.1, read on the forward strand.
CCAAGCTCAAGACCATCGGCCGCAAGCGCTACTGGTACGACCACTACCGGATCGGCACCGAAACCGTGGACCGCTACATCGGCGAGGACACGGAGGAACTGCGCAGCCGGCTGGAGCGCCAGAAACCCATTGCCGAGGCCGAGAAACAGGCCAGCCGCGAGCGCGCCCGCCTGATGCGCACCCTGCGCGCCGAAGGCTACCTGATGGCCGATGCCGGCAGCGGCCAGGTGATCTCCGCCATGGCCCGCGCCGGGGTGTTCCGGCTCGGCGGCACCCTGGTCGGCACCCAGGCCTTCCGCTGCTACGAGGGCGAGCTGGGCGTGCGCATCACCTTCGACCAGGCGGCGATGACCGACGACATCGACATCGCCAGCTTCGAGCGGCTGTCCCTGGTGCTGCAGGACAGCGTCGATGCCCCGCTGGCGGATGTCTTCTCGGAGCTGAAGTTCGACCCCCTGCCCTCCACCGAAAAAGGCCAGGTCTGGCGCTGGCGGCAGACAGACCGCCGCACCCTGGTCGAATTCCTCACCCCCTCCTTCAGCGATCAGGAGGGCCTGCGCGACCTGCCCGCCCTCGGCGTCAGCGCCCAAAGCCTGCATTTCCTCAACTACCTGATTGCCGAACCGCTGCAGGCGCCCCTGCTCTACCGGTCCGGCGTGCTGATCCAGATCCCCCGGCCCGAACGATTTGCCATCCACAAGCTGATCGTCGCCGACCGCCGACGCGGCGGCGCCGACGCGCTGAAATCGCGCAAGGACCGGGCCCAGGCCGCCTTCCTGATCGAGGTTCTGCACGCCGAGCGCCCCGATGATCTGGCCGAGGCGTATGAGACCGCGATGGAGCGCGGCCCCGCCTGGCGCGCCCGCATCGCCGCCAGCCTGCAGCAGATGCCGGAAACCCGCGCCCTGCTGGACTCGCTGCCGTCCTGAGCCCGCCTCAGCCGGCCTGCAGCTGCCGCACCATCTCGTCCCGCATCCGGAACTTCTGCGGCTTGCCGGTGACGGTCATCGGCAGCTCCGCCACGATCCGCACATGCTGCGGGATCTTGAAATGCGCGATCTGGCCGCGGCAATGGCTGCGCACCGCCTCTTCGTCCAGGCTGGCGCCCGCCGCCGCCACCACCCAGGCGCAGACCTGCTCGCCGAATTTCTCATCCGGCACCCCGAACACCTGCGCATCCGCGATATCCGGATGGCGGATCAGAAACTCCTCGATCTCGCGCGGATAGATGTTCTCGCCGCCGCGGATGATCATATCCTTCACCCGCCCGGTGATGCTGCAAAACCCCTGATCGTCAAAGCTGCCCAGATCGCCGGTGCGCATCCAGCCGTCCCGGACCGCCCCGCCGGTCGCCTCCGGATCGTCCCAGTACCCCCGCATCACCGAATAGCCGCGCACCAGCAGCTCGCCGCGTTCGCCCGCAGGCACGGTGCGGCCCGCGCCGTCCACCGCCTTCACCTCCAGATGCGGATGCACCCGGCCCACGGTGGTGCAGCGTTTCTCTGCCGGATCAGAGGTAAAGCTCTGAAAGGACACCGGCGCGGTTTCGGTCATGCCATAGCAGATCGTCACCTCCTGCATATGCATGTCCCTGTTGACCCGCCGCATGATCTCGATCGGGCACGGCGCGCCCGCCATGATCCCGGTGCGCAAGGAGGACACATCGCGCGGGTTCTGGTCCAGCTCCTGCAGCATGGCGACAAACATCGTCGGTACACCGTAAAGCGCGGTCGCCCGCTCGGCGGCGGCGGCCTCCAGCACCGCGGCCGGCTCAAACGCCTCGCCGGGGAAGATCATCGCAGCCCCCTTGGACACCGCTCCCAGCACCCCCATCACCATGCCGAAACAATGGTACAGCGGCACCGGGATCAGCAGCCGGTCGGCCTCCGTCAGCTTGATCCGGCTGGTGACGAACCGGGCGTTGTTGACGATGTTGAAATGCGTCAGCGTCGCCCCCTTGGGCAGCCCGGTGGTGCCGGAGGTGAACTGGATGTTGATCGCCTCCTCCGGCGTCAGATCCGCGCTGAGCGCGTCCAGCGCGGCGGCGTCCGCACCCGCGCCCATCCCCTGCACAGTGTCGAAAGAGAGCACACCGGGACCAGGATCCGCCGCCATCACCACCGCATGGCGCAAGGCAGGCAGCCGCGCGGCCGCCAGCCCTCCGGGGGCGGCGGCAGCCAGCTCCGGCGCCAGTTCGCGGATCATGCCCAGGTAGTTGGAACTCTTGAAGCTTTCCGCCGCGATCAGCACCTTGCAGCCGGTCTTGTTCAGCGCATATTCCAGCTCCGCCAGCCGGTAGGCCGGGTTGATCGTCACCAGAATGGCGCCGATCCGGGCGGTGGCGAACTGGGTCAGCACCCATTCGCAGCGGTTCGGCGACCAGATGCCGACCCGGTCGCCCTTGCCGACCCCCAGCTCCAGCAGCCCCGCCGCCAGCTCATCCGCCCGCCGCGCCAGCTCCGCATAAGTCATCCGGATGCCCGCATCCGGGAACACCAGCGCCTCGCGGCTGCCATGCCGCTCCACCGCCTGCCGCAGCAGCGCCGGGATGGTGATATGCTGCAGCGGCGGCTCATTCGGCCCCCGCACATGCGACAGGCCGTCAATCGGGGCGGTAGGATCAGGGTGCAGGTCAGTCATGGCCGTCCTCTGCTGGATAAACGGACCGGGCCGCCGCGACGGCAGCCCGGGCAAGGGTCAAACGCGATCAGCCGCGGGCGACGTTGATCACCTGCATCTGGGTGTATTCCGCCAGCCCCTCGACCGATTGCTCGACACCCAGGCCGGAGCCCTTGAAGCCGGCCATCGGGATATGCGGGCCGATGTTCAGCTGCTGGTTCACCCAGATGGTGCCGGATTCGATGCGCCCGGCGATTTCGGTTGCCTTGGCAGTATCGCCCGAATGCACCGATCCGCCCAGCCCGTAATCGGAGGCATTGGCCCGCGCGATCACATCGTCGATATCGTCAAAGCGGATCACCGGCAGCACCGGGCCGAACTGCTCCTCGTCGACGATCTTCTGGCCGTCGGTCACATCGCGCACGATGGTGGGCGGCACGAAATAGCCGGGGCCGTCCTTGGGCGTCCCGCCGGCAATGATCTTGCCGCAGGCGCGGGCGTCCTCCAGGAAGCCCTTGATCTTGTCGAACTGCGCCTTGTTCTGGATCGGTCCGATGGTGGTCCCCTGCTTCATCCCGTCATCGACCACCGCCTGTTCGGCAAGGGCCGCCAGTTCGCTGCAGAACGCCTCGTAGATGTCGCTATGCACATAGGCGCGCTTCACCGCCAGGCACACCTGCCCCGCATTCAGGAACGCGCCGCCATAGACCTTTTCCGCCGCCGCCTTCACATCCACATCCGGCAGCACGATGGCCGGGTCGTTGCCGCCCATTTCCAGCGTCACCCGCTTCATCGTGTCCGCGGCACTCGCCATAATCCGCTTGCCGGTCTCGGAGGAGCCGGTAAAGCCGATCTTGGCCACATCCGGATGCGCCGTCAGCTTGGGGCCAAGGTCATTGCCATCGGTGATGATGTTCACAAGGCCCGCCGGGAAGATCCGGGCGCAGATTTCGCCCAGCTTCAGCGCCGCCACCGGGGTTGTGGGCGCAGGCTTCAGCACGATGGCATTGCCCGCCATCAGCGCAGGCCCGATCTTCCAGCAGCACAGGAGCAGCGGAAAGTTCCAGGCGATGATGCCCGCCACCACGCCCAGCGGTTTATGCCGGGTCTCGATCCTGAACTCGGCGTCGTCCTGAATCACCCGGTCCGGCAGCTCCAGCGTCGCGGTATGCGCCAGATACCCTTGCGACCAGGCCACCTCGCCCTGCGCCTCGGGCAGCGGCTTGCCCTGTTCCATGGTGATCAGCCGCGCCAGCTCATCCGCCTCCTCGCCGATGGCGGCGGCCAGCGCCTCCACCTTGGCGCGCCGTTCCCTCATCGGCGTCTCCGCCCAGGCTTTCTGCGCCGCCTTTGCGGCAGCCACCGCCTCGTTCATCTGCGCCTCGGAGGCATGCGGCACGCGGGCAAAAACCTCCTCCGTGGCCGGGTTGATCACCTCGATCATGCGCTCCGCCGAAACCTGTTCGCCGTTGATCAGCATGCAATAGTCCATTGCCGTTCTCCCTGTTTATCCGTCAGCCGGGTTTGATTGCAAAAGACAACCACGCCCCGGCGGCAGGGTCTTGGGCACCGGTGCCAAAGAGTTTGCGTCCTGCGCCAAAAATCCGCCCAGGGCGCAGGTGCTGAGGAACCCGCGCGGCGAGCAGCCGAATTGCTGGCGGAAGACCCGGTTGAAGTGGGAGATATCGCCAAACCCCGCGCCATAGGCGATCTGGGCAATCGGCACCCGCGCCCCCTGCCGCGCCGCATGGCGCAGCTTGCCCGCCACCGCGGCCAGCCGGGTGCGGGTCAGGCACTCGGTGAAGGTGGTGCCGTTCTCCTGAAACTCGCGCTGGAGCTGGCGCCGCGACAGCCCGGTGCGCGCGGCCAGCCTGTCCACCGTCAGTCCCGCCTCGCCGCTCAGCAGCTCCAGCGTCTCGCGCACCAGCCGGAACCGGTGCCTGCGGCTGCCAAGGCTGCCCGCACCCGGGCGCGCGCCGGCGGCAAAGGCCAGCGGCACCAGATCAAAGATATAGCCCGCGCTGTCCTCCCCGCCGCCATCCAGCAGCCCGCACAGGCTGGCGTGCAGCGGATGCGGCGGCGCGATCTTGCAGCCCGCTGCGGGCATCTCCCGGCGCCTCTCCAGCACCAGCGCCCGCGGCAGATGCGCCGACCGGAACGCCGCAGGCCGGCCGCTGACGCGCAGTTCTGCCGCGCGGGTGGAATCGAGCAGCAGCAACTCCCCCGGCTGCAGCAGCGTCTCGCGGCCCGCGTGCTGGATGCCGGTCTCGCCCTCCAGCTGGTGCAGCAGAAAGAAATGCTCCTGATCATCGCGCAGGATGCCCTTGCGGGTGCGCTCGATGCGGGCCGGCGGGCAGCGGATCTCGGCCACATCCACACCGCTGCGCCGCCGCAGGCCGAACGATCCCGCCCACACCCCGGCCTCCCGCTCCGGCGTCGCATAGTAATGGCCGCAATTGGCCCGCAGGGTGCTGTTCCAGTTGTCAAAGCAGATCATGCAGCGTGCGGCCCCCCTGCCCCGATGCGCTCGCGCCCCGTGAAGGACGGGGTTTGCAGCATCTCCCCGATCCCGCCTTGCGCGCAGGCCCGGGCCAGCAGCCCGGTGAAATGCGCCGCCGCCAGGCTGGCGCCGCGCACCGGCGCGCCCGGACTGCCCGGACAGGCGCCGAACCGCGCCCCCGGCAGATCCAGCAGCGACCACTGGCCGGGCGTGCAGCGCGCATCGCCCTGCACCGAGAAAACCCCTGCGCATCCCGCCGGATAAACCGGCGCGCCGCGCGCCGGGGCGGAGGCGACCAGCAGCTTGCCCGCCGCCAGCACCTCCGCCACCGCCTGCGCCAGCAGCGGGCTGGCCGCCCCCTGACCAAAGGAGCAGTGAACGATCGCCGCCTCCGACTCCGCGGCCCGGCGCAGCGCCTCCGCTACGGTGGCAACCGAGGCGGCGAGCCGCCCCGGAAAGATGCTGATCCCCAAGATACCGGCCGCGGGTGCATTGGCCCGGATGGCGGCGGCCATATGGCTGGCGTGCAGCGCCGCCGGGCTTTGGGCTGCCCGCGGGTGCAGCGCGCACAAGTCCATCCGGGCGGCAAGGCCGGGGGTCTCCGCCGCCAGCGGCCCGTCAATCAGCGCAATCAGCGGCGCGCGGGTCATGCGGCCCCCTCCGGCAGGCCGATCTCCATATCGAAATCCCCGCCCGCCGCCGCGCCGCCATGCGCGGTGAGGATGCGGGTGGTATTCGGGAAGGCCGCGTCGATATGGGCCAGGATCCGGGCCGCAGTGGCGGGATCCACCTCCGACAGCGCCTCATCCAGGATCAGGATGTCAAAGGGCTGCAGCAGCGCCCGCAGCAGGCACAGCCGCTGCCGCTCGCCGCCCGACAGGGTCAGCCCGCTTTCGCCCAGCATGGTGTCCAGCCCCCCTGCCCCGCGGAACCGCTCCGCCAGGCCGAACAGCTCCAGCATCTCCCATACCCGCGCTTCGTTCTCGGGCCTGGCCCAGAAGGCACGGCTCTGGAACAGATTGCCGCGCAGGCTGGCCCGCAGGGTAAAGGGCCGCTGCCCGGCATAGGCGACCCGCTCCGGCAAACCGGCGCCGCCCAGCAGGCTCAGGTCGGCACCGCCCAGGGTCACACGCCCGGCCAGGGGCCGCGCCCGCCCGCACAGCACCGCCAGCAGGGAGGTCTTGCCCGCGCCGCTGGCCCCCCGCAGCGCCACCCTGGCGCCTTCGGGAATGGTCAGGGTCAGCGGCCCGGCCGGCGCCGCCGCCCCGCGGGAAACGGTCACGCCCGCCAGCCGCAGATCATAGCCGGCAGGCGCAAACCCGGCCGCCCGGGCGGGACCATCCGCCTGCATCACCGCATCCAGCCGCGCCGCCGCAACCTTGACCCGCGCCTGCGCGTGCCACAGGCCCAGCAGCGACTGCATCGGCCCGGTCATGAACCCCATATAGGCGATGAAGGCGATCAGCGATCCCAGCGGCCACTCGCCCCGGATCACCATCAGCCCGCCCGCCAGAAAAATCGCCGAGCGGGTCAGCGCCGACAGCAGCACCGGCACCGCACGGGTGAACTCGCCCCACAGGTTCTGCGCAATCAGCTTCCGGCTCAGCCCGGCATGATCCCGCAGGCTGCGCCGCTGTGCCCATCCCGCCCCGCGGGCCGCCTGCAGCGCAGGCAGGCCGAACAGGGTCTCCGACAGCCCCGCGCTGTAGCGCCCCTGCCTCTCGCGCACCATTGCCGCGTGGCGCTCTGTCCGGGGCCGCGCCCAGATCAGAAAGGCCAGCTCCGCCGGGGCCAGCAGCGCCGTCAGCAGCCCCAGCCGCCAGTCCAGCACCATCAGCATTGCCGAGCCGCCCACCAGCCGGATCAGCGCCGAGGAGCCGCCCAGCACCGCGTTAAACGCAAACTTCTGCACCTCCGCCGCGTCGCCATCAATCCGCGCCAGCAGCTCGCCCGCGCGCTGGCTGGCAAACCAGCCGGCAGGCTTGGCGGCCAGCCGCGACAGCAGCCTCTGCCGCATCCGCGCCAGCATCCGGACCGAGGCGCGCATGTGCAGGATATTGCTCAGCGCGCCGGTGCCGGCGGCCAGCAGGCCGATCCCGAACAGCGCCAGCGACCAGATCACCAGCTCCGCGGCATCCCCCGCCATCAGCCCGCGGTCGATCACCAGCTTGCTGATATAGGGCGGCAGCAGGCCCAGGGCCGCGGCGGCAAAGCTGATCAGCAGCAGCACCGCCAGCCGCCGCCGGTGCGGGCGCAACAGCGGCAGCAGCCAGGCAGCCGTGGCGGGCGTGAATAGCGCCGCGCCCGCCCGCGAAGGCAGGCGCGGCCAGGCCCGGGCGGCAGCACCGCCGCCCGGCTGGGGGGAGAGTTTGGCAGCAGGCCCGCTCATCCCTGCGGCACGACATGCAGGGTGGAGACAGACATATCCCCGCCCGAGGGAATGCGGATCTCGCCGACCCGCTCCAGCGTCTCGCTGTCATAGATGCCGATGTCGTCATTGGTGCCCGCGACATAGATCTCTGTCCCGTCGCTGGAGACATTGATGACGTAGTAGGTGTGCGGCAGGTCCACCCGCTTCACCAGCTCCTTTGTCTCAAGGTTGTGCTTGGACAGCTGCGTATAGACGCCATAAAGGTGCTTGGGATCCACCGCACTGCGCACCGCCGAGAACATCAGCACCTCGAAGGACGCAAAATCGGCGATCTCGGTTTCCCCGCTGGTCAGATCAACCGACTGATACCCCCAGACAAAATCCGCCATCTCCTGCTGGGTTTCGTCCGTAAACACCGCTGCGGTATACATCAGCAGCATCTCGTCGTTCTGGCTGCCGGTGGGCCAGAACGCCAGCACATCCGGCGGGCTGTAGGCGGGGCGGTCCCAGCTGGCATTGGCAATCGCCACCTCGGTCGCGCCGTTCGACGGGTCGACCCGGTAGATGTCATGCCCTGCAACGTAAACCTGACCGTTGCGGTCGCTCGCCATCAGGGTGGAGCGGCGCGGCGCTTCGAAGGTGGCGGACGGCTTCGCCTCCAGCCCGGCGCCCGCGTCATAGACGGCAAACTCCGGCTGCATCACCTCATAGCGGTCGGTCTTCTTGCGCACCGGATTGCGCACCGTGTAGATCTGGCTGCCATCCTTGGACACCGCCAGCGAGGCCAGCGAGCGGCGGGTCACATCGCCCTCGGACTGGGCCGCGTGAAACACCTTCTCGCAGGTTTCGATATCGACACCCACAACGTCCTGCCAGTGGTTCAGCAGCACATAGGCGATGCGGTTGTCCGGCGACATCGCGATGACGCCGGGCGTCACATTCGCCCCCAGATCGCAGTCCGCTTTGACCGAGCGGTCCTGAGCGTCAAAGACATAGAGGTTGGAGGGCCGGGCCACCGTCACCAGGAGGTCGCCAGCGGCCAGCGGCAGGGCTGACGCGCAAAACGCGGCAGCAGCAAAAAGCGCGGATTTCATGATGCGGGTCTCCTCAGGTTTCGGCGTCGGTGGGATAGGTGGCGCCAAGCGCGCGCCAGTCCTTGGCGGCATTGGGCGCGCCCTCGTCCCAGTTCGGGTGGTTGACCATGATGTCGGGCACCTGCGCAGGCCACCAGCAGGGGTCGGAGCAGCCGTAAAGGTCGGCCTCCATCGGCTGGCACAGGGCGGCCAGCCCGCCAAAGGGATCGACCTCCCAGCCCGGATCGAAGGTGGTGGCACAGCCTGCGGTCACGGTCTGCATCGCGCGGACCTCCTCCATCTGGCCCTGGGCCGCAGCCTGCTGAACGCGTTCGGCTTTCTGATTGAGCGGTTTCATTTTCCAAACGCCCTCCTCGGCGCAACATGGTGGTGAAAGAACTGCGGTGCCTGGGCGATCAGCCGGGCATAGGCGGCGACGCCAAAGTCGATCCAGTCGCGCATCAGGTCGCAGTAGTGATAGGTCGGCATCATCGGATCGCTGAAATGGGCATAGCTCTCGTGGTAGCAGCCCCCCGCGCACAGGTTGCGGATCCGGCAGGTGGCGCAGCCCTTCTCGGTGCGGTCGGAGCGCGCCTTGATGAACCCCGACAGCTCCTTGCGCTTGATGCCCTCGTCGACGGTGCCGAACTGGTCCATTTCCGATCCGGTGAACCGGTGGCACAGGTTCAGCGCGCCGTCGTGATTGACCGCCAGCATCCCCACCCCGGCCCCGCAGGGCAGCGCCTTGGAGCGCCCCTCGTAGAGATCGTTCATCATCTGATGCATATTGGAAAAGCCGATGTTGCGGCCCTCCAGCGCCGCCTCGACATAGAGCCTGCCAAGGGATTTCATCCCCTCGAACACCTCCAGCAGCTCGGCCCCGTTGAGGTTGAAGGCATCCATGTCCCCCGAGGTGACCGGCGAGAACCCCACCTCGGCAAAGCCGATATCGTTGATCAGGTGGTCCCAGATCTCGATAATATTGGTGACCCCCGCCGTCAGGGTGACACGGGCGCCCACCGGCTTGGATGTGTAGCGTGACAGAAGCAGCCGCGCCTTGGCTGCCACCGTGTCATAGGTGCCCTTGCCGCCCACCGTCTTGCGGTTCAGATCGTGCTGCGCCTTGGGCCCGTCGATGGACACCGTCAGGCCAAAGCGATGGTCGTCCAGCCAGTCGATCAGCGGTTCCGTCAGCAAGGTCGCATTGGTCGTCAGGCTGAAGTTCACCGCCTTGCCAAGCGCTGCAAAATGCGGCTCGGCCCAGTCCACCACCTGCCGGATCAGGGGCAGGTTCGACAGCGGCTCGCCCCCGAAGAACACGATGTTATAGCTGTCCCGGTCCGGGTTCTCCGCCAGCAGCATCTCCGCCGACTTCCGCGCGGTGTCAAAGGCCATTTTCTGGCCTTTGGACGGCACCGCCAGATCTTCCTTGTAGCAGTAGGAGCAGGCCAGGTTGCAGCCGGTGTTGACGTTCAGAACGATGGTGGTCAGCGGGAAGGTCTCGATCTCGATCGGCGGCCGTTCCGGCTGCAGCGGGCGGCCGTCGTTGACGATATCCAGCCGCACCAGCCCGTCAAGCCTTGCCGCCGCATCCTTGGCCGCAAACCGCGCCTCGAACTCGTCCATCGAGAACGCTTGCGCCTGCGCCGCATAGTCCAGGATATCGCGGTCCACCCCGTCCATCTCGAAGATCGAGGTGGTCGGGACGTGGAACAGAACCTCGCGCCCCTCGACCGCTACCCGGTGCGCATTGGCCGGCTGATAGTGAAAGTCTTTCATGGTCTCTCTCCCCTGTCTCAGCGGATCGGCGGGTCGATGAAGCGCTGCACGGTGACAATCAGCATCGCCTCCGCCTGCTGGCCCATCGCCTCCGCCTGCACTTTCAGCTCGCCCGCATTGTTAGCGCTAAACGGGCGGTCCGGGTTGGGGCCGGCAACCGCCGGCGCAAAGATCCCGTTTGCCTGCATTTCGCCTGCAAATTCAGTATCTTTCATGTGGGCCGCGTGCTCATGCGCGTTGGCCACGGTCCATTGCGCCTCGACCCGGCCGATGCGCACGTCGTCCTCGGTCCCGGCCTCGCCGTCAGGGCCGTTCCACATGCCCACCGCGTTGAAATAGGCAGGCACCGCTGCCGGGCCTTCCTCGCTGCCGCCGCCAACGCGGGCGATGGTGAACTCCGGCTCCACCTTCAGGCTGTCGAGCGAGGTGTAATGGGCGATCTGCCCCTCTGCCCCGCCCGCGCTGAAGGTCACAACACCATTGCCCTCGGCCGCCAGCGACAGTGCCGCGCCGTAGGAGTTCGCCGCCGCCTCACCAACAGAGCTGTCGAGCCCGTCCAGCCCGGTGCCAACCACCTGCACCTGCGCCTCCCCCGCCGGAACGGCAGAGGGAACCGTGCCGAGGATGACGCTGCCAGCCCCCTCCCGCACACCGCTCAGCGGCGCGCCCAGGGCGTCGTTGCTGCGGTCGAACTGGCGGCCCTGCAGCCTGTTGCCATCCTCCGACAGGGCCAGCACCTGGCGGTAGGCGGTGCCGCCAATGTCCAGATTGGCGCGCCATTCATACCCGGTATAGAGGTTCATCTGCCCCGACACCGGATGCGCGGTGCCGTCCGCCGTCATGAATTCGCCGCTGACCTGATAGGGCGAGGCATCGCCCGTCACCGTCAGCTTGCCGTAGGCCTCGCCGATGCCGGGCAGATCGGTCATCACAACCCAGCCGCCTGCCACCGGCTGCTTCTCCGCCGCCAGCCAGTCCGTCCAGGCCGCAGTCTCCAGCGGGTTCTGGTCCGCGAGGTAGCCGGCGATCTCTGTCTTGGCGATCTTGTACCACTCCCGGTCGCGGCCAAGCGCCTGGTATTCGATGGTGGGGAAATGGCCGACGTGGAAATCCATGTGCAGCGCCCACTCCTCCGCCGTGCGGTTCTGCAGCAGCCCCCGCGCGCCGGTGTGGCAGCGCGCGCACATGGAGGCGAACGGCTCGTCAAAGCTTTCCTGCGCGTTCGGGTCCTTCTCCAGCGCATAGCGGAACGGCGCGGCCTCGGACGGTGCCAGCCCTTGGGTGTCCGCCAGATGCTGCACGAGGGCGCGGCGGTCCCCGGCGCTGATCTCCAGCCCATGCGCCTGCTGCATCCGAACGATCGTCATCATCCAGCCCTCAGGCGTCTTGCGCTGGCCGCTGATCCGGCTCAGCCCGCCCTCCTCTGCCGTGTGGCAGGTGGAGCAGGCGTTCTTCAGCAGCTCCTCGCTGGCCAGCGCCGGCACCGCGCCCGCCGCTGTTATCAGAAGTGCAGCCGTCAGGCCGCGGGGTCGTAGTTGCATGGTTCAGTCTCCCTGTTTGCAGTGTCCCAGGGGATCTGCGCCCCCTCGGTGAAGCCTTGTGACAAAAGCCATTGGTGGATCGCCCGCGCCGCCTGCGGCGGGGCCTCGGGCAGAAGTGCGCTGTGAAAGCGGTCCGCGTCCGGCAGCGGCTGGCCGTTCAGGCGGCGCAGCAGCGGCACGATCTCCTGCCCGGCGGCAAAGGCTGCGCCGCCGGGGGCATCGCGGGTGATCAGAACCTCGCGCCGCACCAGATGCCCGTCCTGCACCACAACCCGCAGCGCGGTGTGAGGGCGGATGTCCGTGTCATGCGCCGGCGCCTCGTCCGGCCAGGCCGCGCGCTGCTGCCAGAACGGTGTCTGAAACCCCGCCTCGCGGTAGAAGTCCCGCCCTACCCGCGCCTGCCGCCAGAACGTCTCTGCCACCCGGTTGCGGTAGAACGCGCGGGCCAGATCCGCCTGCCCCGCCAGCAGCGCCCGCGCAACCGGCACCGCCATCAGCGCCGAGGACACGGCCCAGAACATCCCGTGCCCCGACAAGGGGTCCAGCGCCACCGCCGCATCGCCCAGCCGCGGGCAGCGCGGATCCAGATCCGGCGCCGCCAGCCGCGGCGCAATCGCATGAACAACCGGGCGGCGCGGCAGCGGGGTCTCTGCCAAAACGGTCTTCCACAGCGCCGACACAGCGCCTTTTCCGCGTGCCTGCCCCAACGCGGTCGCAGCGCCCACCGCCTGCAGCCACAACCGGTCCCGGTCCACCGGCACCGACCAGACCCAGCCGCCGGGCCGGGCCTCGATCCGCGGCACGGTCATATCCCCCGCCTGCGGCGGCACAAATCCGGCAACCGAAATCGTGTCCGGCCCGGCCAGTTCAGTCCGCTGTATTTCCGTGGGTTGGCGCGGTGCCCGTCGGCCGCGGGCCTCGAACAGCAGCCGGGCGGACAGGAATGTGCCATCGGCCAGCCGGATTTCACCGGCCTCCGGCCGCACGCTGGACACCGATGCGCAGATAACGCTGACACCCTCAGCCCGCGCCGCCTCCAGCAGCCCGGTATCAAAGACGCTGCGGTCGGCCAGATGCTCGCTGTTCTGCCCGCCCTGAAAGGCGCCCCAGCTGACATGGCGCTGCGCCGCCGGGCCGATCCCGGCCAGCGGCAGCCCATGCCGCGCCAGGATCGCGGCGACGCGGGCAGACATCCCCTCATACCGCGGCCCGCGCGGCGGCAGGGTGGCCAGCGCCACGCGGAACCCGGCCCGGGCCAGCAGAACCGCCGCCACCGACCCGGAAGGGCCGCCGCCTGCGATCGCAATATCAAAGGTGCCAATTTGAGGTGCCATTTAGCCAAGGTGCCGTGAAGGCCGCCGCTTGTGGCGGACACTTCCGGACAACAACCCGACATTTCCGGACAGATTCGGCAGCGCCTGCCCGGGCTGCGGCATTTTTTCTCGAAGAGCGGATTTTTGCGGTATTCTGGCGCAATCCTGAGGAACTGCGCGATGCCACACAACTACCAGCCCCGGATTTCCGCTTCCACTTTGAATGACCCGCTGCGGGCCGTTGAGTTCATGAACGGCGATGCCGCGTCGATTTCCCGCAACGCCGGAATCGGGCCGCAGGACCTGGAGGGCGAGATCAGCCTGAAGAAATTCGTCGACTTCTGCGAGCACGCTTCCGAACAGCTTGGCCTGCCGGATTTCGGCTGGCGGGTCGGCTCGGTCTTCAACCTGCAAAACCTTGGCACGCTTGGGGAATATATCATGCAGGCGCCGACGCTTGGGGCTGCGCTGGCGCTGTTCCGCAATGCCTTTCCGATGGTGCAAAGCGATTCGGAACTGCGGCTGACGGTTAGCGGTGACACCGCGCGGCTGACCTACCGGATTCTCGACACCAGCATCTGGCCGCGGCAGCAGGATGCGGAGCTGACGCTGTCGGTGTTCCACAGCCTGATTCGCTCTGCCACCGGCCCGGACTGGCGGCCCGACCTGCTGTCGCTGGAGCACGAATCAAGCGCCCTGCACAGCCGCAGCAGCGCAGGGCCGCGCTGCCCGGTGCAGTATTCCGCCAGCTCGAACACGCTGGTGTTTTCCGCCGCCCTGCTGGATCTGCCGCTGGCGGACAGCGAAAACCCGGCGTTCAAGACCGCCTCGCAGTCGATTGTCCGCAGCGCCCGGCAAAGCGAGCGGGCGGCGCCGGTGACGGTGCGGGTGCGCCGCGAGCTGCTGATGCGGATCGGGCGGGAAAGCTTTGAGCAGACCGCCATCGCCGCGGCCCTGGGCATGTCGCGCCGCACCCTGCGGCGGCGGCTGGAGGATGAGGGGCAGAAGTTCTCCCGGCTGCTGGCGGGCTGCCGGATGGAGATTGCCAAGCGCATGCTGCTGGCCCCGGGCGCGCAGCTGCACGATATCTCCGAGCGGCTGGGCTATTCCGAAGTCTCCGCGTTCGAGCGCGCCTTCCGCCAGCGCGAGGGCGCAACCCCCAGCCAGTTCCGCAAGCAGTGCTGCGGCATTGGGGACGGAAAGAGTTCCGCGGACGCGGCTGCGCGCTGACGGCGTGCCGCCCGCTCCTGCACCGGAAATCATGAAAGCTTCGGTCTGCCGCAGCACAGGTTTCGCAGCGAAACCTGCTGGCGGTCTGCGGCGCGGCTAGGAAAGGGCGGGCCGGAGGTTTCGCTGCGAAACCTCCCCCTCGGGTGCGGGCCGCGCGCGGCGCCTAGGCCCTTGCGTGCAAAACAAAACCCCCGGCCAAAGACCGGGGGTTTCGCTGCGAAACCGGGCTGCCGTTCCCTGCCCGCTCAGCCGTTTTCCAGCAGATGGCGCACGTTGTCCATCACCGCATCGACCAGTTCCGCCGTCACCTCCGAGCCGGAAAAGCGGATGGCATAGCCGCTTGGGCCAAGCTCGCGTTCGATGGTGATCCCGCGGGCAACCCGGGTCCTGCGGGCGCGTTCGATCTTCTGCGCGGCCTTGGGGCGGCCGCCGCGGCTGGGATCCTGCGGCGCGCCTTCGGCCTGGTCGATGAGCGGCAGCATGGCGTCCCATTCCTCAGCCGCCGAGCGCCCGCCGGCCTGTTCCAGCGCGGTGCGGAGATCTTCGGAGAGACCCGCGCGCAAGGCGCCCGCAAGCCGCAGGCACTGGCGTTCGTTGAGGCCGGTGGCGAAGGCCAGCATGTCGCCCAGTTCCTCGTGAATCAGGGCAAAGGAGCGGATCTTGGAGCGCTTGGCCTTGGAGGCGTTCTGGAACAGCACCGCCACCGCCTCGTCAACGGTGGCGAACACGCCGTCATGCACCGCAGACGCCGCGGCGCGGCCGCGTTCATACTGGCTGAGGCCTGCGCGGACCTCGTTCTCCTCGATCATCGCGACCATGGCCTCGGCGATGCTGCCGGGAGCGCGGATGAAGGCGGGGATGGTCTGGAACCGCTGGCCGCCGCTCAGCGCGTTGAGGCGGCGGTAGGCGGTCAGGCGGCGGTAGCCGGAGACCAGCGCGTATTTGCCGGCGTCCTCGTGGTTCGCCGGCTCGAAGACCTCAATCGGCAGGCGCAGGCCGTTGACCGAGATCGAGCTCATCAGCTCCTGCATCTCTTCCTCGTCCATCACGATCCGGTCGCGGTTCAGCGCCTCGGCGGTGATGCCGGTGATGGGCAGCTCCACCGCCACCAGGCCCTTTTCCTCGGCGGCGCGCAGCCGTTCGGCGTCAGCCCGGTCGCGGGCTGCGGCCTCGCGCCCGGCCTGGGGCAGGGGGTCGGCATGGCGGGCGGCATCGGCCACCACATCGGCAATCGGCGGCCGCAGCCCGGGGCCGCGGGCCAGATCCCGGTCGATGCCTGCCTCAATCTCCTTCAGCGCCTCGGGCGAGGGGGTTTCAAGCTGTCTGCGCCTGGCCATCTGCTGTCTCCTCTTGCTGGGATTGCTGCTGCTCCATCTGCTGATCGCGCCACCAGCTGCCGATCAGCAGTTCCTTGAATTCCGCATAGGTGCGGTCGAACACCTCGCGGCCGCGGGTGTAGGTCTCGCGGTTGAAATTGCGGTAGTCGGCTTCGTAGATGCCGGAGACGCTTTCGCCGGCCTGGCCGACCAGGGCGGTGTAATCCTGCCGGTAGGCGTTCATCATGTCGCCGAAATAGGCCTGGATCACATTGGCCAGATCGGTCTGCTGGCTGGCGTCGAAGCGGGTGATGAGGGCGCGCACCACGTCCCATTCGAACTTCATCTCCGGCAGGCCGGCGCGGCGGCGGGCGGCGTTCTCGCCATCCTCGATCGAGGCGAAGGTGGAATAGAGCATGTCGAAGAAGCGGCCCGTCGAGTCGAACTCCAGGAAGGACGCGCCGAGCGGCACCATCAGGATGTCGGCGGCGGCCAGCGCGTTGATGGTGAGATAGCCGAGGGCAGGGGGGGTATCGAGCAGGATGACGTCGTAATCGTCCAGCGCGCCGCCCTGGTCCAGCGCGTTGGTCAGCGCATCCCACAGCGCCCAGTTGCGCAGACCCATGCGCCAGACCGGGATCTGGAATTCCGCCCAGTAGAGATTCAGCTGCGCGCCAATGAGGTCGATGTTGGGCCAGTGGGTTTTCTGGACCACGTTTCGCAGCGAAACCTCCCGCGCCTCGGTCAGGGTCTCATCCAGCGGGATCGGGTCTGAGCCGGCGGCGGCGCGGACCTTGTTCTCGGCCTCCACCGCCTCGGCATAGTCGCGGGCGAGCAGGGGGAAGACGGTCTGCCATTCGTCGGCCACCTGGCCGCCGAGGATCGAGGTCATGGAGCCCTGCGAGTCCAGATCCACCACCAGCACCTTGTAGCCGTCGAGCGCGGCGGACATCGCCAGATGCGCGGCGGTCGAGGTCTTGCCGACGCCGCCCTTGAAGTTGGCGACGGCGACCACCTTGGCGGGCAGGCCTTCGGGGCGGTAGGGGCGATATTCCTTGGTGGCGATGCCTTCCTCCGCGAAATGGTCGCGCAGTTTCAGCACCTCCTCCAAGGTGAACCATTTGGAGCCGCTGGCGCCCTCGCCCTGGGGCAGATCGGGATTCTTGTTCAGCACCCGGCGCAGGTGCGCGGGGGCGACGGGGATCAGGTAGCGGCAGACCTCCCAGGTGGAGAATTTGCGCAGCCGCTTGCGCCCGTCGGGCGCGTAGCCGCGCTTGGCCAGATCATCGCGGCCCCGGCCCGCAAAGGCGGCGGCCTTGGCGAATCTGGCGGTGTCGACCATCTCGCCCAGCTTGGCGGCTGCCGCTGCCGGATCCAGGTTGAAATAGGGCGGCAGGGGAGTGTCCGGTTTTTTTGCCATGTCTCGTGTGCCTCGGTAAAATCGCCTGTTTGGCGTGTTATCACCGGTTTTGTCGCACATCCGGGGCAGAGTGTGAATCATTATCTGGCAGCGCATCTGTTTTCCGCGGCCGTCCGTAATCAGCGGAATATATGTCTCTTTTCCCCGAAAATCACTATCGCACAAACAGGTTGAAATGTTGTGAATCTTTGATTCAGTTTAGAGTCTTTAGGGGCAAGAAGATTATATATATCAGATGATTAGCTTGGTTTGGGGACCCGCATCCGGGGGCAAAGGAACCCGTTTGCAGGATCATGGGTACCTGTCTGCGGGAGCAAGGGTCCCGATTCGCGGGAGGACGGGCACCCGTGTCCCTGAGACCCTAATTCGGGCCGTTTGAGCGCCCGGAACGGCCTGAAACCGGGGGAATTCGGCGGTATCCGGGGTCTGCGGACGCCGGTCCTGTCTTAAGGTACCCGTTTCCGGGATGGACTTCTCCTGTAAACGGGTCCCCAAGCCGGGATTGAGCGCGGGTTCCTTTTGGGCCATAGTCGGGGCAGAGCAGAATCCCCGCAAGAGCGTCAAGCCGCCAGGGGCAAGAGGGCAGGGCGATGGATCCAGACGAAATCCCGCACAGCAAGCTGACCGGGCCGTTGCGCCGGGGGTCGGTGAAGAAGAACGTCGCCGCGATCCATGTCTCGGGCAAGCTGACGCTGTTGCAGCGCAAACTGTCCAATGTGCTGCTGCTGAATGCCTATGACGCGCTGATCTCCAAGCCCAAGCACCAGATCGACGCGCAGACGCTGTGCATGATGGTGGGCTATAACTCCAACGACATGGAAACCCTGAAGCAGTCGCTGCGCAGCCTGGCGGAGACGGTGGCGGAATGGGACATGCTGGATGAGAACGGCAAGCAGGAGTGGGGGGTGAGCTCGCTGCTGTCCTACGCCAAGCTGCAGGGCGGGGTGTGCGAATACGCCTACAGCCCGGCGCTGGCGGAGAAGCTGCACGACCCCAAGGTGTTTGCCCTGATCAACCTGAACATCCAGCGCCGGTTCACCAGCGGCCATGCGCTGGCGCTGTATGAGAACTGCTACCGGTTCGTGCGGACAGGCTCGACCGGCTGGTGGGACATTGCGCTGTTCCGCCGCCTGATGGGGGTGGAGGGCAGCGCCTATTACGAAAGCTTCAAGCACCTGAACGCCAAGATCATCAAGCCGGCGGTGGCGGAGGTGAACAAGACCTCCAACATCCTCTTGACGCCGGAGTTCAAGAAGATGGGGCGGCAGGTGGCCGAGGTGCGGTTCCTGATCAAGGAGAACCCGCAGCTGGCGATGCTGGATATTGATGATGGCGCCGGGGTGCGGCAGGGGGCGGTTTACGGCCAGCTGATGGAGCTGGGGGTGAGCGACCGGCTGGCGCGGCAGTGGATTGCCGAGCATGGCGAGGATTACGTGGCCGAGAAGGTCGGCTATCTGAAGGGGCGCAAGGGGGTGGACAGCCCGGTGCGCTATCTGAGCGCGGCGCTGCGGGACGACTATAAGGACGCGCCTGCGGAGGCGGTGAAAGAGGTGCCGCCGGAGGTGCTGGCCGCGGCAGAGGCGCGCAAGGCGGCTGAGGCTGCGGCGGCGCGCAGGGCCGCGGCAGAGGATGCGGCCAAGGCGCAGGAGCGCGCGCTGAGGGCGCAGCGGCTGGAGCGGATCCGCGATCTGGCCGCCAGCCGCTCGCCAACGCAGCGCGATGCCGACAAGCGGCTGTTCCTGAGCCGCCTGGAAGATGAGATCGACCGCGAGGAATTCCGCAACCGCGGCTGGAGCGCGGCCTTGCTGACCAGCCAGATGGCGGAGTTCTGGGAGGAGCTGATTCCGGGCGCATTCGAGGAACTCGCCGGATAGGGCAGGGGGGCCGCCTGCGGACCCCTGTGTGTCAGAGCGAGGCGGCGGCGCGGCTGGCCTGGTCGTAATGGCCCGAGAGCGCGCGCAGGCTGCGGGCCAGTTCGCGCAGGTCCTTGCCCGGCAGGTCGGCGGCGGACAGCCCGTCCAGCAGGCACTGGCGGCGCACGTCGCGGTAGGCCGAGCACAGCGCCGCGCCCTCGGCGGAGGTGCGGTAGAACACTTCCTTGCCGCGCTTTTCAGAGGTCAGCAGCCCGGCTTTCAGCAGCTTGCGCAGCCCGTAGTTCACCGTGTGGCTGTCCTCGATGTTGAGCAGGAAGCAGATGTCGGACAGGCGCTTGTCCTTGCCGCGGTGGTTGACGTTGTGCAGGATCAGGATTTCCAGCGGGTTCAGATCCGGCTGGCCGGCCGCCGCCATGCAGCGGGTCATCCAGCGGGAGAATGCGTTGGAGGCGATGATCAGGCCGAATTCCAGCTCCGACAGCTCCCAGCCTTCGCCTTCGGCCAGATGGCGGGAGGAGACGATTCGGCGGGAATCCGGTTTCTTTTCGGCCATCTATTGCCCCTTCTTTGTTGATAAAACCCCGGCGTTTTATCTGCATGTGGTCATAAAACGGCAAAGTATCAAGGAGATCAAGCAGGCCGATGCACCGCTGGCAGCGGCGGGCCGGGTGAGGACCGAGCGGCATACATTGGCAAAACGTTGACAAATTATCAGCGTTATGGGTACGATATTGCAATATTTCGCTTTGGGAGGAAATTAAGATGAAGATCACCCGTTTGCTGGGCGGCGCCGCCGTTCTGATTGCCGGCCTGTCGGTTCCGGCGGTGGCCGCGACCTGGGACATGCCGACGCCCTATCCGGACGCCACGTTCCACACCAAGAACATCACTGAGTTTGCCAGCGACGTGGCCGAGGCGACCGATGGCGGGCTGGAGATCAAGGTCCACTCTGCCGGATCGCTGTTCAAGCATCCGGAAATCAGCAAGGCGGTGCGCAGCGGCCAGGTGCCCGCGGGCGAGTTCTTCCTGTCGCTCCTGGCCAATGACAACCCGGCGTTCGGTGCCGACTCGCTGCCGTTCCTGGCGACCAGCTATGAAGAGGCCGAGCGGCTGTGGGCGGCGCAGAAGGATGTGATCGGCGGGCTGCTGGACGAGCAGGGGCTGATGGTTCTCTATGCTGTGCCGTGGCCGCCGCAGGGGCTGTACACCACCAAGGAAATCAACAGTGTCGGGGATCTGGCGGGTCTGAAGTTCCGCACCTACAACGCGACGCTGGAGCAGTTCGCCAACCTGGCGGGCGCCGCGCCGACGCAGGTTGAAGTGCCGGACATTCCGCAGGCTTTCAGCACCGGCCGGGTCGAGGCGATGATCACCTCGCCCTCCACCGGCGTGAATTCGAAGGCGTGGGACTTCCTGAGCCATTACACCGACATTCAGGCCTGGATCCCGAAGAACATCGTGGTGGTGAACAAGCGCGCGTTCCGCCGCCTGGATGAAGCGACCCAGACTGCCATCCTGGAGGCCGCAGCCGAGGCCGAAGCGCGCGGCTGGGAGATGAGCCGGGCCGAGACCAGCAGCCAGATCGAGGTGCTGAAGGAAAACGGCATCACCGTGGTCGAGCCGTCGGAGGAGCTGATGGACGGCCTGCGCGCGATTGGCGCCCAGATGCTGGAAAACTGGAAGGGCGAGGCCGGGGAGGCCGGCGCCACCCTGCTGAACGCCTACCAGCAGTAACGTGACCATGGCCGGACGCCGGGGACGGCGTCCGGTCTCCTGGGGAGGAGGGGCAGCCATGCGGCCTGTGCTTGATTTCATCTACCGTGCGGCCGGGGGCCTGGCAGCACTGTTTATCGTGGCCATCGTGGCGCTGGTTTTTGCGCAGGTGTGCCTGAACCTCGCTGACAAGATCGCGGTGGCGCTGACCGGAACCGCGGTGGGGCTGACGATCCCGTCTTACGCCGATTTCACCGGGTTTTTCCTGGCGGCCTCGACCTTTCTGGCGCTGGCCTATGCGCTGCGGGCGGGCGGCCACATCCGGGTGACGCTGGTGACCAACCGCTTGCCCGCCGCCGCCCACCGCGCGGCGGAGCTGGGGGTGATCCTGCTGGCGCTGGCGATGAGCGGCTTTGCCACCTGGTACATGGGTCTGCTCTTGCTGGAATCGCTGGAGTTCGGCGACCGCAGCGCGGGCATGGTGTCGGTGCCGCTGTGGCTGCCGCAGGCGCCGGTGGCGCTTGGCCTTGCGATCCTCACCCTGGCGCTGGCGGACGAGCTGATCTCGATGCTGCGCGGCGCGCTGCCCTCCTGGGAGGGCAAGGGCGAAAATCTTCTGAGCGAATAGGGGATCACCATGTCCGTTGCCGCGCTTTCCATCATTCTTCTGTTCCTTCTGTTCCTGTTCCTGGGCGCCGGCCTGTGGGTGGCCTTTGCCCTCTTGGGCGTGGGCATCGCCGCGATGGCGCTGTTCACCGAGGCGCCGCTGGGGCTGGTGATGGCCACCACCATGTGGGGCCACAGCAATTCCTGGGCCTTGGCGGCGCTGCCGCTGTTCATCTGGATGGGCGAGATCCTGTTCCGCTCGCGCCTGTCGGAGGACATGTTCACCGGGCTGTCGCCCTGGATGAACCGGCTGCCCGGGCAGCTGTTGCATGTGAATGTCTTTGCCTGCGGGATCTTTGCCGCGGTGTCGGGCTCGTCCGCGGCCACCGCCGCCACCATCGGCAAGCTGTCGATCCCGGAGCTGTCGCGGCGCGGTTATCCCGAGAAGCTGGTGATCGGCACGCTGGCCGGTTCCGCCACGCTGGGGCTGCTGATCCCGCCGTCGATCATCCTGATCGTCTATGGCGTGGCGACCGAGCAATCCATCGCCCGGCTGTTTGTCGCGGGCGTGCTGCCCGGCGTGCTGCTGGTCAGCTTGTTCGTCGGCTATGTGGTGGTCTGGGCGCTGCTCAACCGCAGCCAGCTGCCGTCCGAGGACATTGCCGCCACCTTCCGCGAGAAGCTGAAGCGCGCGCGCAGGCTGCTGCCGGTGGTGCTGCTGATCGGCGGGGTGATCGGCTCGATCTATACAGGCATCGCCTCACCCACCGATGCTGCTGCCGTGGGGGTGGTGCTGGCGCTGCTCTTGTCGTGGCAGTCCGGCTCGCTCACCCGGCAGAGCTTTACCGAGGGGCTGATGGGGGCGACCATCACCTCCTGCATGATCGCCTTTATCCTGGCGGGGGCGTCGTTCCTGACGGTGGCGATGGGGTTCACCGGCATTCCGCGCATCCTGGCGGAATGGATCGGCTCCTTGAACCTGTCGACCTTCACGCTGCTGGCGGCGCTGACCATCTTCTTTGTGATCATGGGCTGCTTCCTCGACGGGATTTCGGTGGTGGTGCTGACGGCCTCGGTGATCATGCCGATGGTGCTGGAGGCGGGAATTGACCCCTTGTGGTTCGGCATCTTCCTGGTGATCGTGGTGGAGATGTCGCAGATCACGCCGCCGGTCGGGTTCAACCTGTTTGTGCTGCAATCGCTGACCGGGCGGGACATTCTGACCGTGGCCAAGGCGGCGCTGCCGTTCTTCTTCCTGATGATCGTGGCGCTGGTGCTGATCGTGCTGTTCCCGTCCATCGTGACCTATCTGCCGGAACAGATGTGATGGCACGGGAGAGCGCAGCAGCAGCCGCCCCCGGGATCCGCACGGTGGGGGTGGACGGGATGCTGGTAAGCTTTGGCAGCCGCCTGAGCGAGCCGGCCAACCGCGCCGCCCTGGCGTTCCGCGCAGCGCTGGCGGCGGAGAGCTGGGACGGGGTCGAGGAGGTCTCAACCTCGCTGGTGTCGGCCTATGTGCGGTTCGACCTGCGGCATCTGGACCATGCGGGCCTGCGGGCGCGGCTGGAGGCGCTGCTGGCGCAGCGCGACTGGTACGCCGCCGCGCTGCCCGGCCAGCGCCGCCTGTGGCGCATTCCGGCGGTGTTCGGCACCGAACTGGCGCCGCAGCTGCCGCAGGCGGCAGCGGCCGCGGGCATGAGCGAGGCGGAGGCGGTGGCCTCGCTGTCGGCGGCGCGGGTCAGGGTGCAGACCATCGGCTTTGCCCCCGGCCAGCCCTATCTGGGCGAGCTGCCGGAGGCCTGGGACATCCCGCGCCAGAGCCAGCTGACCACCCGCATTCCCGAGGGCGCGCTGGCGGTGGCGATCCGGCAGCTGGTGCTGTTCTCGGTGGCGACGCCCACCGGCTGGATGCACGCGGGCCAGACCGCAGTGCGGCTGTTCCGCCCCGATGCGGAGGAGCCGTTCCTGTTGCGTCCCGGCGACGAGGTGCAATTCAGCGCGATAACGCCGGAGGAGCTGCAGGGCTTGCGGCGCGATCCGCTGGGCGGTGCCAGGGCGGAGGATCTGTCATGACCGGCTCGCTGACCATTTTGCGCGCAGGCCCCGGGATGACGGTTCAGGACCTCGGCCGTCCGGGCTGGCTGGAATACGGGGTGTCGCGCGGCGGCGCTGCCGACCGGCTGGCGCTGGCCGAGGGCGCGGCGCTCTTGGGGCAGGGCGCGGATCTGGCAGCGGTCGAGATGGCCGGCATGGGCGGCGAGTTCCAGGCGGACAGCGATCTGCGCATCGCCCTGACCGGCGCGCCGATGCGGGCCAGCATCGACGGCACCGCCGTGGCCTGGAACGCCAGCCACCTGCTGCCCGCGGGGGCGCGGCTGGCTATCGGCGCGGCGCAGAGCGGCAGCTATGGTTATCTGCATGCGGGCGGCGGCTTTCAGACGCCGGAGCATCTGGGCGCGCGCTCGGCGCATCTGGCGGCGGGCATTGGTGCTGCGCTGGCGCAGGGCGACGTGCTGGAGACCGGCCCGGACGGCGGCCAGGGCACCGGGCTGGGACTGACGCCGGAGAACCGGTTCGAGGGCGGCACGGTGCGGGTTGTGGCGAGCCTGCAGACGGCGCTGTTCCCGCAAGCCGAGCTGGAGCGGTTCGAAGGCACCGCCTTCCGCCGCGGGGCGCGCGGCAACCGGATGGGCGTGCCGCTGGAGAGCGACGGCGAAGGCTTCCGCCCCGACGGCGCGCGCACGGTGGTGTCTGAGGTGATCGTGCCCGGCGACATCCAGGTGACCGGCGACGGCACGCCTTATGTGCTGCTGTCGGAATGCCAGACCACGGGCGGCTATCCCCGGATCGGCACGGTGCTTCCTTGCGACCTGCCGCTTCTGGCGCAGGCGGCGGCGGGGGCGGAGCTGCATTTCCGCTTCATCCCGCTGGAGGAGGCGGTAGAGCTGGAACGGGCCGAGGCTGAGCGGCGCGAGGGCCTGCGCGGCCGGTGCCATCCCCTGATCCGCGACCCGCGCAGCATGTCCAACCTGCTGTCTTATCAGCTCATCAGCGGCGCGATTGCCGGTGAAGAAGATGTCTTGTGAGGAGATGACATGACCCGAACTGTCGATCTGAATGCCGATATGGGCGAAAGCTTTGGCGCCTGGAGCCTGGGCGATGATGCCGGGCTGCTGGATATCGTGACCTCGGCCAATATCGCCTGCGGCTATCATGCGGGCGACCCGGATGTGATGGCGGCGACGATGAAACACGCGGTCGCCAAGGGCACCGGTATCGGCGCGCATCCCGGTTTTCCCGACCTGCAGGGCTTTGGCCGCCGCCGGATGTCGGTGCCGCATGAGACGCTGGGCAACATGGTGCGCTACCAGCTGGGCGCGGCGCAGGCTATGGCGCGTGCGGCAGGCGGCGCGGTGCGGCATCTGAAGCTGCACGGGGCGCTGGCGAATATGGCCTCGGAAGATCTGGCGATGGCGCGGGCCTGCTATCAGGCGGCCCTGTCGGTGGATCCTGAGATCATCGTGATGGTGCTGGCGGGCACCGCGCAGCAGCAGGCAGCACAGGAGCTGGGCTGCAAGACCGCGTGCGAGATCTTCGCCGACCGCGCCTATAACGATGATGCGACGCTGGTGGACCGCAGCCTGCCCGGCGCGGTGATCCATGATCCGGCAGAGGCCGGGCGGCGGATGGTCGAGATGGTGCGCGAGGGCGCCATCATCACCGCCAGCGGCAAGCGCATCCCGGCGCGGATTGATACCATCTGCCTGCATGGCGACACGCCCGCCGCGGTGGCGATTGCCGCCGATGTGCGCCGCGCGCTGCAGGACAGCGGCGTCGAGCTGGCCCAGTTCAGCGGCGCGGTGCTGTAAGAGCGTGGGGCGGGGGCAGACCGCCCCCGCGTTTTTCAGATATCAGCTACGCGCCATCGCGGCAAAGGCGCCGCGGGCGGCCCGCTTGCCTGCGGTGAGGCCGTTCACCTTTTCGACGATGGCGGCGGCGTCGATGCCGTGGTGGCGGTAGAGGTCGCCGATGGTGCCGGTCTGGCCGAAATGCTCCACCCCCATCGGGATGGTCTGATGGCCTGAGACAGAGCCCAGCCAGGACAGCGTGGCGGGGTGGCCGTCGATCACGGTGATCAGCTTGCAATGCGGCGGCAGGGCGCCCATCAGGGTTTCGGCATGGGACTGCGCCGCGGCGTTGCCGCGCGAGCGTGCCCGCTGGGCGGCGGTCCAGCCGGAGTTCAGCCGGTCGGCAGAAGTCACCGCCAGCACGCCGATGTCGCGGCGTTCTTCGGCAATCATGCCTGCGGCCTTGATCGCCTCGGGCGCGACGGCACCCTGGTAGGCAATCACCACCTCGCAGTTCGGCCCCGGCGGGCGCAGCCAGTAGGCGCCGTCTATGGTGCCCTGGCGGAAGGCGTCATCCGCCCGTTTGCCGGGCTGTTCCACCGGGTTGGTGGTGAGGCGCAGATAGACCGAGCCGCCGGTCTCGTCGCGCAGCCAGGTGCGCTCGTCCGGGTCGCCCTCGCCGTCGCGCTGCACATAGTCGAAGGCCCATTGCATGATCACCGCCAGCTCATCCGCGAAGGCGGGTTCGAAGGCGGCCAGACCGTCCTGGGACATGCCGATCAGCGGCGTGCCGATGGACTGGTGCGCGCCGCCCTCGGGGGCCAGGGTGACGCCCGACGGCGTGCCCGCGAGGATGAAGCGCGCGTCCTGATAGCAGGCGTAGTTCAGCGCATCGAGGCCGCGGCTGACGAAGGGATCGTAAACGGTGCCGATGGGAATGAGCCGCTTGCCGAACAGCGAATGCGACAGGCCCGCCGCGCCCAAGAGCAGCATCAGGTTCATCTCGGCAATGCCCAGCTCGATGTGCTGGCCCTCCGGCGTGAATTCCCACTTCGCGGTGGAGGGGATGCGGTGCTCGATGAAGGCATCGGCCTGGGCAGTGCGGGAGAACAGCTTGCGCCGGTTCACCCAGGGCCCGAGATTGGTGGTGCCGGTCACGTCCGGCGAGGTGGTGACGATGCGGCCGGCCAGTTCGCTGCTGCCCTTGGACAGATCGTCGAGGATCTTGCCGAAGGCCATCTGGGTCGAAATCTCGCGGCCGGTAGGGGCGGCGATTTCGGGCACGGGCAGCCGGGCGTCGGCATAGCGGCGGGTGCCTTGGGCAAAGAACGGCACCTCGGACAGGAACTTGCGCAGGCCTTCCGGGTCCTGGACGGTGGCGAGGGGGTCCCATTCCTGACCCTCGGGCACGCCCATATGGGCCTGCCACTGGGCGAACTGGGTGGCGTTCATCAGGCCGCCGTGGTTGTCCTTGTGGCCCGCAATCGGGGTGCCCCAGCCCTTGACCGTATAGGCCAGGAAGCAGACCGGGCGGTCGTGGGTGATGGCGTCGAAGGTTTCCGCCATCGTCTCCACGCAGTTGCCGCCGAGGTTTTCCATCAGCGCCGCCAGCTCGGCATCGCTGCGGCGTTCGATCAGGGCGGTGACGTCGCCCTGGTCGCCGAGGTCGTCGAGCAGGCGCTGGCGCCAGACCGCGCCGCCCATGAAGGTGAGGGCGGAATATTCCTGGTTTGGGCAGGCGTCGATCCAGCCGCGCAGCTTATCGCCGCCGGGTTCGGCAAAGGCGGCGCGCTGAAGGACGCCGTATTTCACCCGCACCACGTCCCAGCCGAAGGCGTCGAAGATCTTCTCGATGCGTTCGAACAGGCCTTCGCGGACGATGCCGTCGAGCGACTGGCGGTTGTAGTCGATGATCCACCAGCAATTGCGCAGATCGTTCTTCCAGCCTTCCTGCAGGGCTTCGTAGATGTTGCCCTCGTCCAGTTCGGCGTCGCCGGCCAGGGCCACCATGCGGCCCATGGGGGCGTCTGCGCCCCAGCTTTTGGCGGTGATGTAATCCTGCACCAGCGAGGCGAAGGAGGTGATCGCCACCCCCAGCCCGACCGAGCCGGTGGAGAAATCCACGTCGCAGGTGTCCTTGGTCCGGCTGGGGTAGCTTTGCACCCCGCCGAAGCCGCGGAAGTTCTCCATCTTCTCCCGGGTCTGGTTGCCCATCAGGTATTGCAGGGCGTGAAAGACCGGGGCGGCGTGGGGTTTCACCGCCACCCGGTCCTCGGGCCGCAGGGCGGAGAAATAGAGCGCCGTCATGATCGAGACCATCGAGGCCGAGGACGCCTGATGCCCGCCCACCTTGATCCCGTCCGCCTTGGGCCGGATGTGGTTGGCGTGGTGGACCATCCAGTGCGACAGCCACAACAGCCGCTGTTCGATGGTCTTCAGATGGGCGGGATCGGGGCGCATGGCGGTCTCCTTGAAGGGCGGGTTACTCGGCGGCCTGAAGGGCGGCGGGGGCCAGGGCCTGCTCCAGGTCGGCGAGGATGTCTTCGGCGTCTTCCAGCCCGACCGACAGGCGGATGAGGCCGTCGCTGATGCCGTGCTCGGCGCGCTCCTCGGGCGTGTAGGTGGAGTGGGTCATCGACGCCGGGTGCTGGATCAGGGTTTCGGCGTCGCCCAGCGACACCGCGCGCTGGATCATCTCCAGCCGGTTCATGAAGGCAATGCCGCCGGCCAGGCCGCCCTTGGCTTCGAAGGCGATCATGGCGCCGGGCTGGTCCATCTGGCGTTCCGCGATAGCGCGCTGCTCAAAGCTGTCGAGGCCGGGGAAGTATACCGCGCCGACGGCGGGGTGCGACTCAAGATAGGCGGCGACGACGCGGGCGGTGGCGCAGTGGCGGTCCATCCGCAGGTTCAGCGTCTTGATGCCGCGCAGGATCAGCATCGCGTTGAAGGGCGCCATCACCGCGCCGGTCATGTCCTTCATGCCGACCAGGCGGATCTCGGCGATCTGCTCGGCGGTGCCGGCGACCAGACCGGCCACCACATCGCCGTGGCCGCCCAGGTATTTGGTGGCGGAGTGCAGCACGATGTCGGCGCCGTGTTCGATCGGGCGGGTCAGGTAGGGGGTGGCATAGGTGTTGTCGACCACCACCGTGGCGCCCGCCGCATGGGCGATCTCGGCGCTGGCGGCAATGTCGACCAGCCGCATGTTGGGGTTGGCCGGGGTCTCGAAATAGACGACGCGGGTCTTCTCCGAAACGGCGGCGCGCAGGTTTTCCGGGTCGGTCATGTCGACATGGGTGATGGTGACGCCCCATTTCGCCAGACCGTGGCGCATGAAGGCGAAGGTGCAGCCATAAAGCGTCTTGTCGACGATCACCTCGTCGCCGGGCGACAGCAGCGTCCATAGAACCGCGGTGATCGCGCCCATGCCGCTGGACAGGGCCAGGCCCGCCTCGGCGCCTTCCAGCACCGCGATGCGCTGTTCCAGCAGGTCGCAGGTGGGGTTGGAGATGCGGCTGTAGATATGGCCCGGACGCTCGCCCGCGAACATCTCGCCGCCGGCTTCGGCGGTTTCGAAGGTGAAGGTCGATGTCAGGTGCAGCGGCGGGGTCAGCGCCCCGTCGTGGTCCTGCGGGTTATAGGCGTGGTGAATGGCGCGGGTGGCAAATCCTGCGGAACGTTTCATGTCGGGCTCCTGATCTGTGTTGCTGCCATATTGCGCCTGTCCGGAAGGTGATGGATTGCCAATTATGCCAGCCAGAGAGTAGATTTTGGCATAATCTGCCAATCGGGGGCCGCATGGACAGCAAAGACAGACAGATCATCCGCGCCTTGCAGCGCGACGGGCGGATGACCAATCAGGATCTGGCCGAGGCGGTGAATCTGTCGCCCTCGCCCTGCCTGCGCCGGGTGCGGAACCTGGAGGCGAGCGGGGTGATCCGCGGCTACAGCGCCGATGTGGACGCCACGGCCTATGGCATGGCGATCACCGTCTTTGTGCGGATCCGGCTGGAGCGGCACAACGAAACCGACGTGCAGTCCTTTGAAGGCAAGGTGCGGCGGATGGATGAGGTGCTGGAGTGCCATGTGCTGACCGGGGCAATGGATTACCAGCTGCGGGTGCTGGTGCCGGACCTGGAGGCCTATGAAAGCTTCATCCGCAACCGCATCCACCCGATTGGCGGCATTGCCTCGATCGACACCAGTTTCGTGTACGGCACGGTCAAGAAAACAGCCGTGTTCCCGCCCGCCTCCTGACCGGCAGGGACGGGCGCCGGCTCTCTGCCCGGATTGTCATGCCAAACGGCCCCGTCTTGTGGTATCATGGCAGCTTGGGGGCATGCGGGCCGGACGATCCGGCATCGTGCCCGAAAACGGCTCGCCTTTTACCCCAAGGGAGAGTCAGAATGCCAAGATTTATCGTGACCGGTTGTTATACCGCCTCTGCCATGAAGGCGATGGTTGAACACCCCAGCGACCGCGAGGCTGCGTCGCGTGCTCTGGTCGAAGCGGCGGGCGGCACCCAGGAAAGCTTTTTCCTGACCACGGGGGAAAGCGATTTTGCCATCCATGTGAACATTGACGATGTGTCGGGCCTGCTGGCGGGTCTGCTGGCGGTGGGCGCCTCCGGTGCGGTCAGCAACCTCAAGACCGTGCGGGCCTTCACCTCGGACGAATTCCTGGACATGCAGAAGAAGGCCGGCGGCATTGCCGGCGCCTACAAGGCCCCCGGCGGGTAAGCGCTGCCAGAACCGCGTTTCCGGAATGACCTGACAGCTCCGCCGCGCAGAGGCCGCCCGGCAGCGGCGCGCGGCGGGTCTCTCTGTGTGCCTGCCCTGCTGCGGGAGTAGTGCGGCCAATAAGGTAGCGAGTCGAAATAATCCTTGCAAAAGGTATCGACTCGAAACTACAACGGGGCATCACGAAGGACAAAACGGAGAGACTGAGATGCGGACTTCACTTGTTTCGGGCGCGGCGCTGATGCTGGCGGCAAGCGTGGCGCTGGCGGATGAGGGCCACGGCCGCGCGGCGGATCAGGACGGCGCTGTGCTGTCGGCGGCTGCGGCAGACGGGACGCTGGCGGCCTTTGACATTCTGGCGGCGCATGCGCACCGCAAGGGCAACCTGGTGACCTTTCACATGACCACCAATGGCGGCGCAGGCACCGAGGTGCCGGAGGCGGCGGGTGCCGTGGGCGGGGCAGGGGTGCTGTCCTATGTCTGGCCGACCTCGCTGGACCCGTCCGCAGCCGGGTTCGAGGGCGGCACCGGCATTCTGGCGCTGGCGGCGACCAGCCACCCTGATTTCGACGACACGCCGCTTTACGACGAGAACCAGGACGGCGATCCCGCCAATGACGGGCTGGTGTGGCACAGCCATTGGGTGGTGCTGACCCCGACAGAGGCCTGCGGCCCCGGCGCGCTGGCGGTGCGCGACATACCGGAAGGCGAGGAGCCGCAGCTGCCTGCGACCTGGCCCGGGTTCCCGGTCTTCCTCGACAGCCCCGGATTCTCGCCGGTGTTCGACGGGCCGGAGATTGCGGTGACAGCGGCCTTTGGCCGGGATGTGGCGCTGGAGGGCGCGGCCTATGACGGGGTGACCGCGGCCTTGCGGGTGAATGCCAATATCCACGCGCCGCTGCTGTGTGTCACCGATGTGTTCGATGTGGCCTCCGGCGATCTGAGCCTGCCGGGCAAGCTGTAACCCCTGCTGCCCCGGCGGCCCGCTGGCGGGCGCGGCGGGGCAGGAGATGTCAGGAGAACAGGGCGGTCCAGGTCTCGATCAGGCCGTCGACGGCCCCGGGCGGCAGCGCCAGAAGCAGCAGCTCCTCCTCATGCGCGGCGGCCAGGATGCGCAGATCGGGCGAGACCGGCAGCAGCAGGCAGCCGGGCCTGTGCGCGGGCATTCTGGCCGATCCCGGCCGGGCGGCGCTGGCCTCGAACGTGCTGCGGACGGCCTGCAGCTGCTGCAGCAAGGGGGCAGGGCCGCCGCTGTCCGGCGCCTGCGGGCCGGCAGAACAATGAATCCACGCCAGGGCCTGCGCGGCGGCGGCGCTGCGCAGCTTGGCCAGCGGGCTGCGGCTGGCGGCGGCGAGCGCCTCCTGCAGCTGGGCGGCGGTGCAGCTGCCTGCGCCCTGCGGCGCGGCGCAGGGGCGGCGGCGGAAGCTGACACCGGCGCCAGCGGCCTGCGCCTCCAGCCTGCTCAGCCGGGCGGCAAACAGCCGGGCGGCGGCGGCGGGATCCTCCGGCGCGGCGCCTGTCTCCGCCGTGCCGCCCAGGCTGAGGCCTGCGAGCCTGCGGTGGGCGGCGGTGAGAACGGCGGCGGGGGTCTGGCCGATGCTCAGGGTGATTTCGCGCGGCAGCACGGTTTCCGCGATTTCCCGCAGCAGGGCCGGCAGCAGCGGGTCCTGACCCGCGGCAGCGCGCTGCGCGCGGGCGGTCAGCGCCTGCACCGGCTGCGCCAACTGCCGCAGCGCCTGGTGCAGCGCGTCCGGGGCGGGCTCAGCGCCGGGGAGCTGGCGGGCGGGGCTGGTCATCCTGCCGCGCCGCTAAGACGGGCCAGCAGCGCCCGCGCCGGGGCGGCGAGGCGGGCGGCAGTGCCGGCGTCGCTGCAGACGCACAGCAGCGCGTCGCCGGAGCCGTCTGGCGCGCGGATGCAGAGGCGGGCCTCGCCCGGGGCCAGCATCAGGATGTCATCGGCGGGCGGGCGGCCGGCCTCTGGCCCGGCCTGCACCGCGGCGTCGAGCATCAGGAAGCCGCGGCGGGCCTGCTGGCACAGCGCGTCGAGGTATTCCTGCGGGTGGCTGCTGGCGCTGCTGCTGCGCAGGACGATGCTGGCGCCCAGATCGCCGAAGGCCGCAAGGCGGCAGCCGTCCGCGCTTTGGCGCAGGGTGTCGAGCTGGCGGGCAAGCGTCACCTTGGGTCTCCTTCGCGGCGCGGGCAATCCGGGGCGGCAGCGGCTGGCATGGCGGTGTCAGTCTCCGGCGGGCTGGGTTTCAGGGCGGGCGCGGCCCGGGCGCTGGCTGCGCTTGGCCGGCGGGGCGACGCGGCGCGGCATCACCCGGCTGGCGGGATCGGCGCTGCCGGCCCCTGCCTGCGCCTGTGTTTGCGCCTGTGTCTGCGGCTGTGCCTGGGCGGCGGCCTCGCGCTTGCTGCCGAAATCCAGCACCTCGGCGCGCGGTGCTTCGCCTGCTTGCGGCGCGGCTTGCGGGGCAGACCGGGGCAGGGCCGGGGACATGTCCCGGTCCGGGCGGCGGCCGGGCTCTGCCCAGTTCAGCAGCAGGTCCACCAGATATTCGACAAAGCGGTCGGCGCCGCTGGTCTTCCACGCCTCCATGTCCTCGCCCGCGGTCAGCGCCTGGCTGAGCGACAGCGGGAAGATGGCGTTGAAGGCATCGCCGGTTTCCTTTTGCACGCGGCGCAGCACGCGGTCCCGGTCGCGGGGATTGCGGAGCTTGTCGAAGTGGGTGATCAGCAGGGTGCTGGGGCCGCTGAGACGGCTGGAGATCTCCTCCCACGCGGCGGCTTCGGACTGGCGCCAGGCCTGGGTCGCATGGGTGCACCAGATCACGCTGTCGACCTCGGGCAGCAGGGCCTGCCAGACGCTGGCGGGCATGTTGGGGTCGGAGATGCCGGGCATGTCGATCAGGTCGCACAGCTCCAGCGCCTCGGCGGGCAGGGTCAGGCGGATCAGCGCGGTGCTTTCCAGCGGCGCCGCGGCGATGTCCTCCAGCGGCACCGGGGTTTCGCTGCCGTCGGTGCCGGTGAGGCTGGCGCCCTCCGGCCCGTGCGACAGCCAGACCGGCGGCAGCCGGGTGGCGGTGACGCGGGTGGGCAGCGGGGCGCGGCCCGCCAGCAGGTTGGTCAGGGTGCTTTTGCCGGCGCTGAATTCCCCCATCAGCGCCAGCCGTGGCTTGCGCGCCGGGGCCGCGTCCGGCACGAGGGGGGCGGAAAGGGCGGTGGGCTGGGTCATGCGGTGAAGCTCCTGAGGGTTTCCAAGGCGGTGGCGGTCTGGGTCTGGCGGCGGCGGGCCTCATCGCCTGCAAACAGCGCCTGCATGTCGCCGCCGCCGCGGCGGCAGTCGGCGATTTCCAGCAGGATGTCGCGCTGATCGTCGAAGAAGCCCTGCAGCCGGGCGAGGATGGCGGCGCGGGCGTCCGCGGTCTGCACGGTCTTGAGCTGGGTCATGAAGTCCTCAGTTTCGCCTGCGATCAGGCTTCGGAACTGTTTGGCAAAGGCCTTGTAGCCGCGGGTGCGGCGCCACCAAGAGGCCCACCAGCTGTCGTTGAAATCCAGCGCGATGGATTGCGCCAGTGCCACCGGAGAGGCGGGCTGGGGCACCTCCGGCACCGCCAGCTGGATGCCCTCGACCGCCGGGCCGAAGCCGTCATACAGCAGCTCTGCCACATCCTGCACCGCGGCCTCGTACCGGGTCTGCGCGGCGGATTGCAGGCGGCTGGCCATGACGGAATAGGCGGAGCGCAGCAGCATCCGCAGCCCGGCCGGGTCGTATTCCCAATGGCAGTCCTCGCCCCATTTCTCCAGATGGTCGATCAGCGCGTGGGTGGCGCGGTCGGTAAAGGTGGCGTGCGCCCGGTCGGCGCGGTCGCGGAAGGCGTCGAGCACCTGGCCCGCCTCCGCCTCCAGCGCCTGCAGGTGGCTCTGGCACAGATCCTCGAAAGCGGTGCGGACGTCGTGCAGGTTGGCGCCGCCGCCGCTGCCCTCGCCCTGCACCATAACCGCGTTGGCGGCCTGCTGGCCGGTGGCGGCGGTGGTGGCGGAGGCGGCAATGCGCGCCAGCAGCGGGGCGCCGAGATCGGCGGCGATGCGTTCGCAGACAGCGCGGTTCAGGGCGGGGATGCCCGACAGCTCCCACACCATGTTCTGCGCGGTGGCCTGAGCGTGGGAGGCGTTGACCGAGGCTTCGGCCCAGTTCAGCAGCGCGGCGGAGCTGGCCGGATCCATGTCCTCCAGCCCGCCGGTCAGCACCTTGCCCGCCCAATAGGCGCTGCCGAACAGGATGGTGGCCTCCTGCGGGCCATGGTGCGCTTCCAGGGTCTGGCGGATGCTCGCCTCGATCTCGGCCACCTGGTTTGCGGGGTCGGCCAGCTCGTCGATGCGGTTGACGAAAATCACCACCTCGCGCGATTTGAGGTTGGAGATCATCCGGATCAGCCCCATGTCGACCGAGGTCAGCGCCTGGCCTGCCGACAGCACAACCACGCAGATGCGGCTGTCGCGGATCGCCTGGATGGTGATCTGCTCGCGCATCATGAAGGTGTCGTTGACGCCCGGCGTGTCGCGCAGGCAGAGGCGGTGGGGCACCGAGCGGCTGTTCAGGTACAGGTCGGCGGCGCGGGTGATGTCGGCAAAGCGGCCCTGTTCGTCCACGGCGCCCGGTTCCTCGCCGCCGAAGTCGTCGCCGAGGCAGATGTAGCGTTCGATCAGGTTCTTGTCGAAATAGCCGTAGTCGTGATTCTGCCCCATCAGGAGCTCGAACTTGCGGCCCAGCCGCTGGCGGGAGCGTTCGCGCATCTCCTCGATCTGGGTGCGGATTTTCTGCAGCTCGCTGCCGGCGCCCGCGCGGCCCGCCATTTCGCCGATGCGGCCGCCCTTGGTGGTCAGCCGGTCCCATTCCTCCTCGGTCATGAACTGGAAGCTGGCCTTGTTTTCGGTGCGGTTGCCGCCCGGCTCCAGGTGCAGCGAGGTGACAACCGAGGTCCAGGGGTTCACGTCCGAGGGCAGCAGGTCGGCCCAGCCCGCCATCGCGTTCACCAGGGAGGTCTTGCCGGATTTCACCTGCCCCAGCAGGGTGACGCTGGGCTCGAACGCGGCGAGCTCCGCCTGCAGCCGGGTGAGGCTGCGCCGGACGCGCTCTCCCGACACCCCGGCGAGCGTGGCCAGCGCGGTATCCAGCCGCTGCGCCTTGCGGGCATATGCCGCCAGCGGCTCCAGCCCGGCGTTCAGGTTGGTCGGCCGCGCGGAGGCGCGGATGTCGGTTGCACTCTCGATCTGGGCTTCCATGTTCATGGCTGGGTCTTCTGTTCCTGCATCTGCATGTTGTCGGGCGCGTTTCCGGGCGCGGCCCTTATCCGGGGGAGTCTTCTGCCAGCTCCTTTTTCAGTTGGAAAAGCAGCGTCACCGCGTCGATCGCCGCGTCTTCGTCCTGTTCAAGCTGGCACAGCATCAAAAGCTCCTCACCATCCTGGGCGGCGTCGCGGGCCGCGGTCACCGCGGCGCTGCCGGGCAGCCCCTCCAGCGAGGCGGACAGGCCTCGGATCAGGTCCATGCACTGCGCCAGAACGGGACCCGCCTGCGGGCCGCCGGCCGCTTCGGCCCGG
Organism: Leisingera daeponensis DSM 23529; assembly: GCF_000473145.1. Classification (NCBI taxonomy): domain Bacteria; kingdom Pseudomonadati; phylum Pseudomonadota; class Alphaproteobacteria; order Rhodobacterales; family Roseobacteraceae; genus Leisingera; species Leisingera daeponensis. Next base: position 78,681 of record NZ_KI421501.1, read on the forward strand.
GCCAGCATGTCCTCGGCGCCGCTTTGCAGCTGGTCCAGCGCCGCGGCCAGGCTGGCGGCGGGGGCGTGCGGAGTGGCAGCGGGGCGGGCGGCCTTGGCGGCGGGCGGCGGCGGAGCCTCTGCCGGGAGGGAGCCGCCGAACTGGCGGATCAGCAGTTCCGCCTGATCCGCATCCGAAGCGCGGCCCAGGCCGATCTGGCGCTGCACGTCTTCGGCCAGCTGCCTGCCGCCGCTGGAGCGCCACAGATCCTCTGCCGGGGTGCCGGCCGTCTGCGCGGTGAGGCCCTGAATGGCGGCCACCGGGTAGACGCCAAGGAATTCCTCTGCCGCGACCGGTTCCAGCGACTGGATCAGGCCGGGAAGGACGCCGCGCATGATCTGGCGGTCGGCCATGGTGAGAACCAGGAAGCTGTGATCCTTGGTGCTGTCGGGCATCGCCGACCACAGGGCCTGCTCGGCCTCCGGGAAGGTTTCGCTGCACCACAGGATGATGTCCGCCATGGCGGCGGCCTGCTGCAGCGTCTCCTGCTGGCGGCCGGGGGAGCCTGCCAGCGGAATCTCCAAGTAGCTGTGGGCGCGCAGCCGCGGGTCGGGCAGGTGCTGGCGCACCCGCAGCGCGTCCGGCGGCACGGCGGCGTTTGCCAGGCAGCCTGGCTGCTGCCCGCGCGTGCCCGCCGGGGTGTCGAAGACCACCCTCTCTTCGGGTCCGTGGCAGATCTCGACCGGCAGGCCGGCGGCGGCCTTGCCGATCACCACCCGGCCCAGAAGCATGTCGATCAGCGCCGATTTGCCGGTGCCCGGGGCGCCGGTGACGGCCACCCGGACCGGCTGCCGCAGCCGTTGCAGCAGCTGGCTGCCCCAGCCGGTGACGTCCGGCGGCAGCAGCCCGGTGCTGAGCGTGTGCTCCAGCTGGCCGGCAAGCGGGGTTATGTCTCGCAGGGGAAGGCTCACACCGGTGCATCCGTCTTGGTTTGGCTGGCGGCGGGCGCGGAGCGCCATGTCGCGGAGGCCAGCAGGGTCACGATGCGGCGTCCGGCGCGGGGGCGCGGTGCCGGAGTTTGCGGCGGCGCTGCGGGCTGTGCCGGCGCGGGGTCCTGTGCCGGCGCGGGGGCCGCTGACTGGCCGGCGGCGCGCGGGTCGAAGGGTTTGATGACGCAGAGCGCGGCATTGTCCTGCTCCGGCGCGTCCAGCGCCTCCAGCCGCTGCATCAGCACCGCGCCGATACGGGCGCTGGGGCTCAGGCGTTCGGCGGCCAGCACGGCGGCGATTTCGGCTTCGGGCAGGAATTGCAGCCCGTCGCTGGCGGCCAGCACGATATCGCCCGCCTGCAGGCGCACGGGGATGCTGCGGCAGTCGATGCGGGGGATGCCGGCGCCGGTCAGCACCGAGGTGACGCAGTGGCGGTCCGGGTGGCTGGCGGCCTCGGCGGCGTCCATCCGGCCCTCGGCCACCAGCCCATCCAGTTCAGACGCCATCGAGTGGTCGGCATTGAGCCGGATCAGGCGGCCCTCGCGGAACAGGTAGAGCGGCGAGTCGCCGGCCGAGATCCAGTACAGGCGGTTGCAAAACAGCACCGGGGCCAGCAGGGTGGCGCCCATGCCGCGGGCCTGGGGCTGGCGGCTGGCGTATTCGCCGAGACAGGCGTCGGCGCCATCGGCGGCCTGCTGCAGCACCTCCCCGATGGCCTGTTCCAGTGCCGCCGGGTCGCCGGCCTGCAGTTTCAGCTCGCTGAACACTTCGGTCACCACGATCCGGCTGGCGATGTCGCCCGCCGCATGGCCGCCCATGCCGTCGGCCAGCACCGCAAAGCCGGTGCCGGTGCCGGCCGGGAAGTCGGCGGCGACCGCATCCTCCTGGCGCTCGCGGCGGCCCTGGCTGAGGGCCGTCGCGGCGTCGTATTCGACCTCAGCGGAATGCAGCATCTGCGGCATCGCTGTGTTGCGGCTGGTCCCAGCCGAAGTCCGCGCCGCACAGCGGCACGAAGCGCAGGGTGGTTTCGCCGATGCGGATCACGTCGCCCGCCGACAGCGCCTCGGTGCTGAGCACCGGGCGGCCGTTGCGGCGCACCAGGTTGGCCTTGCCGCCGTGGCCGATGAAGAAGGACTTTTGCTCCGGGTCATAGGCGATGGCGGCGTGGTTGTCGCGGGAGATGCTGTTGTCGCCGAAATCCAGCCGCACGGTCTGGTCCGCGCCGCGCCCGATCACGGTGACACCGCTGAACAGGGTGAAGGCGGCGCCGCGGCCCGGCCCCTGCACGATGGCGAGCCAGCCGACGGGAAACCGGGTGTAGCCGGGTGCCGCGGCCTCTGCGCTGCGGGCGAAGGGGTCGGCGCCTGCGGCCTGTGCCGGGCTGAACCCCAGCAGGCGGGTCTTGACCCGGCCTGCGCGGCTGGCGCCGCGGCCCATCGAGGGTGCGGGCACGTCAATGGGTGCGCCGGCGGGGGCGGCGATGGGTGCGGCGGCAGGTGCGCAGACCGGCGCTTCTGCCGCTGGCGCGTCCCATGCGGGCTGAGCTGCCGGGGCCGCGGCCGCCTGCGGGGCCGGGGGTTCCGCCGCGATAAAGGCGGGTTCCGGTTCCGGCTGCGGGTCCGGCTCAGGAGCGGGCGCTGCGGCGTCGGCGCCGGCTTCGGTTTCGATGCGGTCCGCCATGGCGTCCGGGGTCCGCGCGGCGGCGTGGCTGCGCGTGAAAATCCGGTAGGGTCTGGCGGCGTCCGGCTCCGGCTGCTGCAGGCGGCTGAAATCCGGGTCTGCCGCGAAGGCCTCTGCCGTGTCGCCGTCTGCGTCTTCCGGCTGGGCAAAGAAATCCTCTTCCGGCGTTTCCGAGGGGTCTGCCTCTGCGGTGTCATGCTCCGCTGGGGCGAAGAAGGCGGCGGTGTCCGGGCGGTCCGGTGCGGCGGCCCGGGTCTGCTCGCGGGCGAAGAAGGCGGCAATCGCATCCTCTTCCGGTTCGGCCCTGCCCAGACCGGCGAACGCATCGTCTGGTTCACCGCAAAAGTCTGCGCCGGGCGCGTCCGGCGGATCGCGGAACGCCTCGGTCAGAGCCGCGGCGGCGTCCGGGCTGGCGGGGGCCGGGGCCGGACCGGGTTCAGGGTCCAGGCGGAAGCTGCTGCCGAGGCTGAAGGGCGCAGGGCTGCCGGTGTCCTCCGCGGGCGGCTGCACCGGTTCCGCGGCTGCGGCAGCGGTGCCGTCCAGGCGGACCCGTTCCCGCTTTTCGCCGATGATATCCTTGATGAACTTCATACCCATTTCCTTCAGTTCTTAACCGTTTGCGGGCTGTTGCCGGGACGCCCGAAGATCCTGCGCAAGCGGCCGGCGAATGTAGGCTTGTCCCGGCGCAGGCCCAGTGCCGGGTCCGACGGGTCTGCCAGCAGTACCGGGGTTGCGCCCGGCGGCTGCTGCGCGGACGGGGCGATTTTCCTGCGCCAGGAGATCGCATCCTCCTCCTCCAGCCATGCCTCCAGGTCGGTGACCGGCTCGCCGAAGATGTTGACCAGCGGGCGGCGCGGTCCGGGCTGCTGCGCGGCGGGCGGGGTCTGCGCCCGGCGGGCGGAGCGCGGCAGGCCGGGCTCAAGGCTGCCATTGGTCTTGGCGACCAGTTCGGAGATAACCTCAGCGAGCCTGCTGCCGTCGTCGGCGCAGGCGTCCGCCGCTGCGGGGGCCGGGCCGGGTTGCGGCTCTGCGGCGTGCTGCGGCGCGTCTTCCTCCGCCAGGGCGGCGGCCCAGCCGCTGGCGCTCTGGAACCGTTCCGCCGGAAGCACCGACATCGCTATGTCCACGGTCGCCAGCAGCGCCGGGTCCGCGGCCCAGGGCCCGCCCAGCAGCGGGCGGCAGGGGTCCGGAGCGCCCGCCAGCAGCGCCGCCAGCCGCTTTTGGCTGGGTGCGGGCGGGGCGCCCGTGATCAGGTAGTAGAGCGTGGCGCCAAGCGCGTAGAGGTCGCAGGCCGGGCGCTGGGGCAGATCGGGGCTGTAAAGCTCATGGGCGGAATAGCCGTCCTTGACCGCCAGCAGCATCGGCAGCGCGGTGCCGTCATCGGGGGTGCTGCCGCAGGCGGCGCCGAAATCGATCAGCGTCACGGTGCCGTCCTTGCCGAGCAGGATGTTGTCCGGCGAGATGTCGCGGTGCAGGACGCCCAGCCGGTGCAGGCAGTCCAGCGCCTCCAGCGCCTGATCGAGGATCCGGCGCAGCACCGGCCCGGTCAGCCGCTCCGGCTGCTCCTCGCGCACGGTGAGCAGGTCCAGCCCGTCGATGAACTCCATCGCGATATAGGCGGTCTGGTTTTCCTTGAACACCTGGTGGACACCGACGATGGCGGGATGGCGGGCGCGGGCCAGCAGATGCGCCTCGCGCAGGAAGGCGCGCAGCACGTTGCGGCAGGATCTGGCGTGTTCTGGCGCGGCGGGTTCCACATCGGTGCCGCTGCGGCGGCAGAGGCCCGCCGGATAGCATTCCTTGATCACGACGCGGCGTTCCAGGCTGTCGCGGGCCAGGTAGGTGATGCCGAAGCCGCCGCTGAGCAGAGGCCGCTCGATCTGGTACTGGCCCTGCAGCAGCTTGAAGCCGCTGGGCAGTTCGCAGGCCGGCGCCGGATCGGCGGAAAAGATGTCATGCGGCACGGCGTCAGGTCCTTGTGGCGGCGTGGGGCCCGGGCGGAGGGCGCGGGCGGGCCTTCACGCTGAAAGCCAAATGCGGAATGTTCGCGGCAGCTTCCGGGCAATTGCGGCAGGGCTGCCCGATTTCCGCCGCATTTGCCCGGAAAGGGCTGTAAACACAGGGTTAAGAGCCTGCCGGCGACTTGCGTTGAAGTTAGTTAAACTGGGCGCCTATAGGGCCGGCAGCGCGGCAGCAGCGGCGCTGCGCCGGAAGCCGCCGCCCCGGCGCGCCGCCGCCGCGCCTGCGAAAGGGCGGCCTGGCCGCGGACAACGCTAGGGCAGGGTGTCTAAGGCGTTGCAAAACTTTGCTTTTCCCCTTCTGGTATCGCGGCGTAAGTCCATTGATTCGGTTTTGGCGAACGCTATAGTGCTGCTGAAAAGGGGGAACGGTTCCGTGGCTGAGGCCGAATATCAGAACTTGCGTGACCGGCTGCGCGGCGGCACGCGGCACTGCCATGCCGCGCTGGATGACGAGGTGACCCGGCTGGACCGGCAGGGCGCGGAGGGTTATGCGCGCTTTCTGCTGCTGCAGTGGCGGCTGTTCGCGGCGCTGGAGCCGGTGAGCCAGGGCGCGGCCTGCGCGCCTGTGATCCGCGATCTGAAGCAGCGGGCGGGCGCGGATCTGGAGCGGCTGGGCCGTCTGGCGCCTGTGCCGCGGCTGCCGCTGGAGCCGCATCCGCTGGCGGTGGATTACGTGGTGTGCGGCTCGCGCCTGGGCACCAAGGTGCTGCGCAAGCGCTGGCTGGACCGCGGCCTGCCGGAGACCGCCTATGCGGGCAGCTATTTGTCGGCACCGCCCTATATGGACTACTGGCGCGGCTATGTGGCCCGGGCCGAAGACCTGCCCGCCGAAGGTGCCGCAGCGGACCGGATTGTCACAGATGCTACCTGCCTGTTCGAATTTTGCTTAGAATGTATTTCTGCTGAGTCTGCCGAGGGGAAAGCGATTCATGCCTGACGAGAAGTCCAGTGCTGCCAAGGCGCAGGTGGATCTGACCACCTGCGATCGCGAGCCGATTCATATTATCGGCCATGTGCAGAGCTTTGGCTGCCTGATTGCGGTCTCTGCAGATTGGATTATTGCCCATGCCTCTGCCAATTGCGCGGAGGTGCTGGAGCTGGATGAGACGGAGCTGGCGGGGCGGCCGGTGACGGACATCCTGAGCCCGCAGGCGCTGCACGATCTGCGCACCCGGATGCAGATGCTGCGGATGCAGCAAAGCTCGGTGCGGGTGTTCGGCTATGACTTGCGCGGCGACGGGCAGAAGTTTGACGTTTCGATCCACCAGTCCGGGCGGCTGTTCGTTCTGGAATTCGAACGCCGGGGCGCGGATGCCGGCGATGCGCATGATCCGGGCATGGTGCAGGCGCTGATTGGCCGGGTGCAGCGGCACAAGGCGCTGGATGCGATGGCGCAGGAGGCCGCAAGGGGCCTGAAGGCGCTGAGCGGCTTTGGCCGGGTGATGGTCTACAAGTTCGAGGAAGACGGCAGCGGCACCGTGATCGCCGAGGCCCGCGATTCCGGAATGGAGCCGTTTCTGGGCCTGCGCTATCCGGCCAGCGACATCCCCAAGCAGGCGCGGGCGCTGTACGTGCGCAACATGCTGCGGATCATTCCCGACGTCACGGCGCCGGTCTATCCGGTGCGGCCGGAAACCGATCCCAACGGCGACCCGCTGGACCTGTCGCTGTCGGTGACCCGGGCGGTGTCTCCGATCCATGTGGAGTATCTGAAGAACATGGGGGTGGCGGCCTCGATGTCGGTCTCCATCCTGCGCAACGGCCAGCTGTGGGGGCTGTTCGCCTGCCATCACCCCGCGCCGCAGTACCTGAGCTATGAAAAGCGCACCTCGGTCGAACTGTTCGCGCAGCTCTTCAACTATGAGCTGGCCCAGATGGAGATGACCGACGAACTGGGCGACATCGACCGCTCCAGGGCGCTGCACGACAATCTGATGCCGCAGCTGTCCAATGGCTGCAATCTGTTTGCGGCCTTCGAAGACCTGTGCAGCGGCATTGGCGAGGTCATTCCGTTCGACGGCGCAGCGATTTATTCGGACGGGCAGTACAAAGCCATAGGATCCGCCCCGGCGGAGGAGGAATTCCTGGGGCTGGTGCGGTTCCTCAACACCACGCCGCCCGGGCAGGTCTATTGCAACAGCAACCTGATCAACCGCTATCCGGCCACTGACGGGTTTGCAGACCGGGTGGCCGGGCTGCTGGCCATTCCCGTGTCGCGGACGCCGCGGGATTACTTTGTGCTGTTCCGGCGCGAGGTGGCCAAATCTGTGACCTGGGCGGGCAATCCCGAAAAACCGGTTGAACCGGGGCCGAACGGCCTGCGGCTGACGCCGCGCAAAAGCTTCGAGGCCTGGAAGGAAGTGGCGCGCGGCCATTGCAATCCGTGGAAGCAGCGCGAGCAGCGCACCGCCGAGGCGCTGCGCACGACCCTGATCGAAGTGGTTCTGAAACTGGCGGATGAGAACAACGCCGCCCGCAAGCGGGCGCAGGACCAGCAGGAGCTGCTGATTGCGGAGCTGAATCACCGGGTGCGCAACATCCTGAACCTGATCCGCGGGCTGGTGTCGCAGGGCAAGGAGTCGGTGAAATCCGCCGAGGCCTTTGGCGAGGTGTTGGACGCGCGCATTCACGCGCTGGCGCGGGCGCATGACCAGCTGACCGGCTCTGAGTGGAACTGGAGCCCGCTGTCGGTGCTGATCGGGACGGAAACCGAGGCGTTTCTGGCGGGCAAGGCCAGCCGGGTGGTGATGGGCGGCGACGCGCTGGAACTGTCACCCGCGGCCTTTACCTGCATGGCGCTGGTGATTCACGAGATGGTGACGAATTCGGTCAAATACGGCGCGCTTAGCGATTCCTCCGGCCGGGTGGAGATCCGCACCACGCTGAACGGCGACGGCACCGCCGCGCTGAGCTGGCGCGAATGCGACGGCCCGCCGGTCAAGGCCCCGGCGCGCCGGGGCTTCGGCAGCACGCTGATCGAGCAATCGGTGCCGTTTGAATTGAAGGGGGAAGCCGACGTCAGGTACCGGATCACCGGGCTGGAGGCGGACTTCCTGCTGCCCGCCCGCCATGTGCGGAAGGCGGAGAAGCCTGCGGGCCCGGTGCCCAAGGCCGGCGCGCGGCAGGCGGCCGCCGTGCCGCGCCTGACGGGCGGTGCGCTGGTGCTGGAAGACAACATGATCATCGCCATGGATGCGGCGGACATGCTGACCCAGCTGGGTGCCGAAAAGGTGGAAACCTGCAGCGGGGTCACCACCGCGCTGAACCTGCTGGAGCAGGGCGGCACGCAGTTCGTTCTGGCGGACATGAACCTGGGGACCGAAACCTCGTTGCCGGTGGTGGAGCGCTGCCGCGAGACGGGCATCCCGGTGGTGCTGGCCACGGGATACGGCGCGACGGATGAAGTCACCGAGCGCTTCCCAGGGCTGAACATCCTTAAAAAACCCTACACGGTCGAACAGCTGAGTGCGGTCCTGGAGGCGATGGCTTTCACGGGCAAGTCCGGCTGACTGCCGGCTTCGGGCAGCGGGCCCGGCAAACGGAAAAGGCCCGCCGGCGGTGTCCGGCGGGCCTGATCGTTTAAGGCTTGCGGCGCCTGGTGCAGGTCAGGCCGCGTCTCAGGCCACATCGCTGAAGTTGATCACCCGGTGGATGCCGACGTCCGGTTCGCTCACATCGTCGCGCATCGCGGCGTTCAGCATCTTCAGGCCGACCAGGATCGGGTTGGAATCGGACGCCCAGATCGCAGCCTCCCGCGGGGTCAGCTGCAGCAGGGTAACCTTGGGATCCTCGCGGCCCTTTTCGAACCAGGCCGCCACGGGCGGGCTCCACAGGCTGTCGAGCTTCTCTTCGCTCTGGTAGACCACCAGCGGCCCCTTCACGGATGCATGGTAATCGCCCTTTTGCGACTGGTAGCAGAAGGTGGCCTCCGCCCCCAGTCCGACCGCAGCCACCAGATCGGTGTCGGCGGAGGTGATGAACCAGATCTCGCCGCTGTCAGGGTCGGAGAAATGGCTCATCGGCTGCGGGTGCTGGCTGCTGCCGTCGACCGAGAGCATACCGGTGCGGGTGTCCTCAAGGCGTTTCCACAGCTGGGCGGCGGCGTCTGCGTCACTGTCAGGTCTGCGGGCCATGTCAGATGCTCTCCAGCATGCGGTCGACAGTGTCGCGGATATCGTCCTTGGTCTTGCCCAGGCGCTGCTGCAGCAGCCCTTCCAGCTTCTGGCGCTCGCCTTTGGTTTCCTCCAGCTCGTTGTCGGTCAGCTCGCCGTAGGTTTCCCGCAGGCGGCCCTTCAGCTCGGTCCATTTGCCGGTGATGCGGTCTTCGTCCATGTCGTGTCCTCCTTGGGAAATTTCAGGGTCCGCCGCGCTGCGGCGGTAACACTAGGAGAACGCGGCGGAGGCTGCGAAGTTCCGTGATTGCGCGGTATCTCTGCCGTGCAGCCATCGGGCGAACCGGCTGCCCCTTCCCGGACATGGCCCCGGCGGCAGACAGGCCTGCTGCCGCCGGGCAAAAAGCGGTTATTCGCCCGCCAGCTGCATCGCCGCGTCCAGATGCGGGGTTGCGAACGGGCGGCTCAGCATCGGCAGCGACCGCAGGCCGGGCTCAGTGGTGTCGCCGTTGATCAGGATCAGCCGCCACTCCTTGGCCATGGCCGACTGCAGCCAGTCGCGCGCCGCCGGATTGCTGAGCGGGAAGCCGAAGAACACCAGGTGCGGCGGCTGTGCGGCGTAGTCCAGCGCTGCGGCAAGCCCGCCGAGGCGGGTTTCGGTGCTCACCGCCGGGTACCCCCGCCGCAGCAGGTAGTCGCTGATGTCCGCGGCCTCCAGGGCGTTGGGGGTTAGGATCAGAACGGGCGTTTGCGCTCCGGCGGCTTTAGTGCTCATTGGTCTTCCTCAGTTTTTTGAATGTGAGGAATGACACCGCCGTAAGGTCATGCGCATTAAACTATGACATATCAGCGGGGAAAAAATCAGCAGGCGGCAGAGGCTTGCCCGGGGCCGGTGCGGTTCCGCTCTTGCGCTGGCGGTCCGCTACGGCAAAGACTTGGCAGGCCCCTGGTGCGACGCGCGGGGCAGGCATTTCAACAGGAGGATGCGGAATTGAGCCGCGAGATGACATGTCCGGCCGCGCGGCCGGGGCGCCGGGTGCTGCTGGCGGGTTTGCATTTATTAATTCTGCTGGCGGCCCTGTGCCTTGGCGGCACGGGGGCCCAGGCCCAGAATGCGGCCGATCCGGTACAGACAGACGGCCGCATCGAAGTGGGCGACGCGGCGGTGCGCGACAGTGAAATCCTGAACCGGATCGAGAAGCTGCTGGCCGAGATCGAGGGCTACGGGGCGGTGACGGTGTCGGTGTCCGAAGGCGTGGTCCGCATCACCGGCGAGGTGATCGACAACGCCGCCCAGGACCGGCTGACGCAGATCATCAACCGGGTGGCCGGGGTGGTGGCGATCGAGAACGAGACCGAGATCAGCGGCACCCTGGAGGAGCGGCTGGCCCCGGCGATGGAGCGGATTGCGGCCCGGACCCGCAACCTGCTGGCAAACGGGCCGATTTTCCTGGTGGCGCTGGCCGCCTTTGCGGCGGTGGCGGCGGGGGGCTGGCTGCTGACCACCCGGATCGGCATCTGGACCCGGCTGGCGCCCAATCCCTTCATCGCTGATGTGTACCGGGCGGTGGCGCGGATCCTGTTCATCCTGACAGGGCTGGTGCTGGCGCTCGACATTATGAATGCCACCGCGCTGATCGGCGCGGTTCTGGGCGCGGCGGGGGTGGTCGGCCTGGCGCTTGGCTTTGCGGTGCGCGACACGGTGGAAAATTTCATCGCCTCGATCCTGCTCAGCCTGCGGCAGCCGTTCCGGCCCAATGATTTTGTCGATATCCAGGGCGATCAGGGCACGGTGGCGCGGCTGACCTCGCGCGCGACCATCCTGATTTCGCCCGAGGGCAACCACATCCGCATTCCCAACGCCACCGTGTTCAAGGGCCGTATCGTCAATTTCACCCGCGACCCGCGGCGGCGCTTCGGCTTTGACCTTGGTGTGGATGCGGATGCGGATCTGGCGGCGGCGCTGTCCACCGCCGTTGCCGCGCTGGAGGCGCAGCCCTTTGTGCTGGAGGATCCCGAGGTCGGCGCCTGGATCAGCGAAGTGGGGGATTCCAACGTGATCCTGACCTTTACCGGCTGGGTCGATCAGACACGGGTGGATTTCGCCAAGGCGCGCGGCGAGGCGATCCGCGCCGCCAAGATGGCGCTGGAGACGGCGGGCTTTGGCCTGCCGGAGCCGATCTACCGGGTCCGGCTGGACGGCGCGGCGGAGGCGGCGCCTGCTCCGGCCAAGGATGCCGCCGCAGCACCGGCGCCGCGGGAGGCCGTCAGCTCAGACTTGCCGGAAGCCGCCGACCCCGAACGCGCGGAGCTGGCGGTTGCCGGTGCCGCAGCGCGGGAGCGCGAAGGGCTGGACGGCGGAGAAAACCTGCTGGATGCGCAGCAACAGGCAGAGTGACAGGGCCGCGAGGAGGCGCTGCCGCGCAAATAAAAACGGCCCGGCTGAGACCAGCCGGGCCGTTGAATGCCATTAGCGGCAGGATCAGATTTTCGCAGCCGAAGAGCGCGGACCTGCGACAAGCCAGGCGATGAAGCCCAGTACCGGCAGGATGAGAATGACGAGCACCCAGATGATCTTGGCTGCGGTCGAGGCACTGGAGCCCAGAACCTGAATGATTGCGTAAATGTCGGCAGCCAGGACCAGAAGGCCAATCAGTCCATATTCCATGATGTTTCCCCTAATGATGATCTGGTGGGTTAACGCGTGCCGCCGGGGATTGTTCCAAACTTATTCCAAGCGGCTGATTTTTCTGT
>NZ_KI421501.1:90315-90608 GCF_000473145.1 Leisingera daeponensis DSM 23529
ATCAGGCTGAACGACAGGAAAGCCAGCAGCGACTGCACCAGAGTTACCACGGCGGCGGCCTGCTGCAGCGTCTCCTGCTGGCGGCCGGGGGAGCCTGCCAGCGGAATCTCCAAGTAGCTGTGGGCGCGCAGCCGCGGGTCGGGCAGGTGCTGGCGCACCCGCAGCGCGTCCGGCGGCACGGCGGCGTTTGCCAGGCAGCCTGGCTGCTGCCCGCGCGTGCCCGCCGGGGTGTCGAAGACCACCCTCTCTTCGGGTCCGTGGCAGATCTCGACCGGCAGGCCGGCGGCGGCCTT
>NZ_KI421502.1:0-102217 GCF_000473145.1 Leisingera daeponensis DSM 23529
TGCCGGCATTCTGCTGACCGCGCTTGCAGTGACCGCCGCGGGCCCCCTGCCCTTTGTCGCCTTTGCCGCCGGGCCGATTGCCCGCCGCCTGGTTCCCTCCGGCAAGCCTGCGCTGCTGGCCGCCGCCGCGGCCGGCGCCCTGATGACCCTGCTGGCCGACACCGCCGCCCGCATGGTGCCGGGGGTGCAGCTGCCCGCCGGCGTCTTTACCGCGCTCACCGGCGCCCCGGTGCTGCTGTGGCTGCTGCTGGCGCATTTCCGCAAAGGAACGCTCTGATGCCTGACACCGCCCGCCTGCGCGCCGAGAACCTCTCGGCCGGTTATGCCGGAACACCCGTGCTGGACAGCCTGACCGCCGCCATCCCCGATGGCGGGCTGACCGCCATCGTCGGCCCCAACGCCTGCGGCAAATCCACCCTGCTCAGAACCCTCGCCCGGCTGCAGCCGGCCGGCCGCGGCCAGGCGGTGCTGGACGGCAAGGCGATCCACCGGCAGAGCAGCCGCTCGGTGGCCCGGCGGCTGGCGATCCTGCCGCAAACCCCGGCAGCGCCCGAAGGGCTGACGGTGCGCGACCTGGTGGCGCAGGGCCGCACCCCCTATCAATCGGCGCTGCGGCAATGGTCGCGGCAGGACGCGGCGGCGGTTGCCCGGGCGCTGGAGCTCACCAGAATGACCGGGCACGCCCGCAGACCGCTGGAGGCGCTGTCGGGCGGGCAGCGCCAGCGGGCGTGGATCGCGATGGCGCTGGCGCAGGAAACCGGCATCCTGCTGCTGGACGAGCCGACGACCTATCTGGACCTGCCGCATCAGATCGAGCTTCTGAAACTGGTGCAGCGGCTCAACCGCGAAACCGGGCGCACCGTGGCCATGGTGCTGCACGACATCAACCTGGCCGCCCGCTTTGCCAGCCACATGATCGCGCTCAAGGACGGGAGGGTGTTCTGCCAGGGCCCCCCTGCCGAAGTGGTCACGGAAGCGGTCCTGCACTCCGTCTTTCAGCTGCCCTGCCGGATCATCCCCGATCCGCTGCACGGCACCCCGCATATCATCCCCGAATGAACGAGGCCGCCATGACCCTCCGCCCCGCCTTTCCGCTGCAAGCGGACACCGACCTGCCGATGCTGCCGTTCCCGGACGTCCGCCAAGCCGTCCTGGCAATGGCGCAGGAGCATGAGCTGCCGGTGATCGAGGCCAGCGCCGCCGCCGTCACGGTGGAGATCGCAGGCTTTGGCCACTACCGCTTTGGCGCAAGGAACGGCGGCACGGCGATCGGCGTTTCGGCGGCCCTGCCGGACCGGCTGCACATGCTGAAGGACGGTATCGCCGCGCATCTGGACGAGATCCGGCCCGGTGCCTCCGCCGCCCTGCGCTGGCCCGGCGCCGCCGCCGCTGGCAGCCTGCCGCCCAATGTCCATTTCACCACGGTCCAGTCGATCACCCCGGTCGGCAGCGCCTTCCTGCGCGTCCGGGTCAAATCCCCGGACCTCGCCAGTTTCCAGGACGATGCCATCCACTTCCGCCTGCTGCTGCCGCCCGCGGGCTGTGCCGAGCCGGACTGGCCCCGGCTGTCGGAAACCGGCGCCACCGTCTGGCCCAAGGGAGAGACCGCGCTGCACCGCCCGGTCTACACCACCCGCTGGATCAGCCATGAGGCCGGGCTGATGGAGTTCGACATCTTCCTGCACGATGGAGGGCGGGCAACCGAGTGGGCGCGCAACGCAACTCCGGGGGACCGGCTGGTCCTTGCAGGCCCCGGCGGCGGCGGCGTCCCGGACACCTCGAACATCCTGCTGTTCGCCGACGAAACCGCCCTGCCCGCCGCCGCCCGCATCCTGGAAAGCCTGCCGCGGGACAGCGCGGGCGCGGCGGTTCTGCTCAGCTCCGGCGGCAAGGACTGCGGCTATCCGGTGACCGCCCCGGCAGGCGTCTCCCTGACCTGGCTGCGCCGCGATGGCGGGCACAGCCTGGCAGAGCGCGCCCTGGCCGCACGCAAACGCGCGCCCGGCCATTTCCTGTGGTTTGCCTGCGAAAAGGCCGAGGTGCAGCGCCTGCGCGCAGCCCTCCAGCAGGACAAACCCGCCCCCGGAACCAGCTATATCGCCGCATATTGGAGCCAATCATGACCCGTCGCGCCCAGGCGGCCCTTGCCGCCGTGTTTCTGACCGCCCCGCTGCTTGCAGCCCCGGCTGCCGCGCAGAACTCGCCCGCGGCACCGGTGCCGCAGATCGCCGCCGAGGCCCCGGCGGCATCCTCGCCTGACGCGCCAGCGGCACCCGCATTGGACGTCCCGGCAGCCGCCGCGCCTGTGGCCCCGTCCGGCACTGACGTTGCCCTAACCGAAGCCGCCGATGATGCGCCGGCGGCACAGCCGCTGCCGCCCGCAGACCCGCTCCCCCGGCGGGAGGAGCTGGCGCAAACCGTCCGCGATACGGCTGCCAAGGCCTTGAATTTCCTGCGCGACGGCGGCCCGTCGATCTGGGCGATTGCGGCGCTGTCCGTGATCACCCTGGCGCTGATCCTGTGGAAGATCTGGCGCCTGGCGCTGATCGGGGCCTGGTCGCGCGGCAAGGCAGGCCGCGCGGTGGAAGCCTTTGAACGCGGCGACACCGGCACCGCGATGGCCATCGTCAAGGGCCGCACCGGCATCCGCTCCCGGGTGGTGGCCGCGGCCCTGGCCGCCCTCGCCGCCCTGCCAGAGGACCGCGCCCGCGAAGAAACCGCCCGGGTTGCCAAGCTGCACCTCGGCAGCGCGGCCACCGGGCTGGGCGCGCTGGAGCTGATTGCCACCATCGCGCCGCTGCTGGGCCTGCTTGGCACCGTGCTGGGCATGATCGCCGCTTTTCAGGCGCTTCAGGCGGCAGGCGCGCGCGCCGATCCGGCCCTGCTGGCGGGCGGCATCTGGGAGGCGCTGCTGACCACCGCCGCGGGCATGGCAGTGGCGATCCCGGCCTCCGCCGCGCTGACCTGGTTCGAGGCGGTGATCAGCCGCATCCGCCGCGATATCGAAGACAGCGCCACCCGGCTGTTCTTGGCGGCAGCGCCCGCAGAGCTGAAACTGGCGGCCGAGTGACGCGATGCTGCTGGACCTGCCCGCCAAACCCCGCCGCAATCCGAGCCTGACGCCGATGATCGACGTGGTGTTCCTGCTTTTGGTGTTCTTCATGCTGGCCTCGCGCTTTGGCACGGAGGCGGTGCTGGACCTGCCGCTGGCCGGCCAGGGCGGCCCCTACACCGGCCCGCCGCGGCTGATCGGGATCGGTCCGAACAACCTGGACATCAACGGCGTGCCGGTGGCGGACAGCAACCTGGCCCAGGCCCTGGCGCCGCTGATGCGGACGCCCGGCGACATGCTGGTGCTGCGCGGGCGCGGCCAGGCCGGCCTGCAGCGCCTCACCGATGTGACGGCGCTGCTGCGGCAGGCGGGGTTCACCAACTTCGTGCTGGTGGAATGAGGCGGCGCGCATGGACCTGACCGATCCCCCCCGCCGCCCGCGCTCCGAATCCATCGTGCCGATGATCAACGTGGTGTTCCTGCTGCTGATTTTCTTCCTGATGACCTCGCGTCTGGCCCAGCCGGACCCGTTCGAGGTCACCCCGCCCGAGGCCGCGCTGGACACCGAAGCCACGGCGGAGGCTGTGCTCTACGTTGATGCGCAAGGCCAGATGCACTTTGACGGCGCCGGAGGAGAGGCCGCGATTGCCCGGCTGGCCGCGGCCGGCGCAGGCAGCCCCGCGGTGCAGCTGCGGGCCGATGCCGGGCTGGAAGCCGCGGCGCTGGCGCGGATCCTGCGGCGGCTGGCGGCCGCCGGGCTCAGCCGGGCCGAACTAACGGTGCGCCCGCAATGAAACGCGCCGCCGAGCTCACCGTCTTTGCCGGGATCGCCGCGCTGATCCACGCTGCGCTGTTTGCCGCCGCGCCCGGTTCCGGCGCCCAGTCGAGCGGCGCGGGCGGCGAGGCGCTGGTTTCGGTCCAGGCCGCCGATGCCGCCGTTGCCGAAATGGTGGAAGCCTGGCAGCGCCCGCCGCAGAACATGCCGCAACTTGAGCCGGACCTGAGCCAGCCGCCAACTGTCCCGGCGGCCCCCGCAGTGCCGCAATTCGAACTGGCCCAGGCGCCGCGCGCAGCAGCGCAAATTGCGCTGGCCCGGCCCGCGCCCGCCGGCACGCTGGAGGTGGAGACAGCCACAGCCCCGCCGCCGCCCAAGAAACAGCCGGAAACCGCAGCCAAGCCAGCCCCCCGTCCCAAGGCGGTGCCCGAACCGCGGCAGGCGCGCAAGGCCGAGCAGACCGCGGCCAGCCGGGCCGGGCAGCGGGCGGCGGGATCAGGGGGCGGTGCACAGGCCGGGCAGGCCGGAAACGCTGCCGCTGCCACCGCCCAGGCCGGGCAAGAGGCCAAGCTGCAAGCGGTCTGGGGCGCCAGGATCCGCGCCCGCATCGAACGCCGCAAACGGTTCCCCGCGGGTGCCAGCGGCAGCGGCGTGGCGGTGGTGCGGATCACCGTGTCCCGCTCCGGCCGGCTGCTGGATTACCGGATTGCCAAATCCTCCGGCAGCGCCGCGTTCGACCAGGCGGCGCTGCAGGCGGTCGCCCGCGCCGGGACATTCCCCTCCGCGCCCCAAAAACTCGGCCTCAGCCAGCTCACCTTCACCCTGCCCATGGCCTTCTCGAAATAAACACGGCTGCGGCTGCGGTCCGCGAAACAATAAAAGGCCCGCGCTCCTTGCGCGGGCCTTTTCCTTGCGTGAACCGCTGCGGGGCGGCTCAGAACTTCGTGGTCAGCGTCAGCGCCACATTGCGCCCGTCGCCAAAGTAGCAGGCACCGCCCGCACAGGTGCTGACATACCGCTCATCGCTCAGGTTGCGCAGGTTCAGCGACACCAGCCAGTTGTCCTGGCCATAAGACACCGCCGCGTCGTACAGCGTGTAGGACGGCGTCAGATAGGTGCTGGATCCGCCCCAGGCCTCGCCATTGTAGCGGACCCCGGCGCCCAGGGTCCAACCCTGCAGCCGGCCCTCCAGCGGTGCGTAGTTCAGCCACAGCGACGCCGCGTTCTTGGGCACCTGGGCGATGTAGTCGCCCTCCGCATCCTCGGTATCGAGATAGGTATAGGCGGCATCAACCGTCAGATCGCCGAAGCGGTGGTACGCCTCCAGCTCCAGCCCCCTGGCGGAGGCTTCGCCCGTTTGCACCTGAAAGCCCGGGTTGCCCGGATCGGCCACCGACAGGTTCGATTTGGTCAGGTCGAACACTGCCGCCGTCAGCAGCGTATCGGTGCCAGGCGGCTGGTATTTCACCCCGATTTCAACCTGCTCGCCCCGGGTCGGCTCAAACGGGTTGCCCGCCGCATCGGTGCCGATCGCATCCTGGCGGAAGCTTTCGGCATAGCTGACGTAGGGGGCCAGACCGTTGCTAAACCGGTACATCACCGCGGCATTGCCGGTCCACTCGCTGTCCTTGGCGGCGATGCTCGTGGCACCGAAGCTGCCCGTGCTCGGCCCGGTTTCGATGTCGCCGTAGCGCAGGCCCAGATCAATGAACAGCCGGTCGTCATAGACCGCGCGATGCTGCACATAGGCGCCGGCCTCGGTGATCGAGGTGCCGGGCGTGTCGGCCACGGTGATCGACGGATAACCCGCATAGACGGGGTTGAACGGGTCGATGGGGCCAACCTGGGCGCCATAACCGCTATCGCTGTCATAATGCCCGCGGCTGTAGCTGACCCCGGCAAAGGTCCGCATGTCAAAGCCGCCAGCCGCATATTCCGCGGTAGCATAGGCGTCTATCGCCCAGGTCTTCAGCTTGTTTTCCGCGCGGTAGAAGGTGCGGTTGATGGTGCCGTCCGGATTGTACCGGCCGGTGCCGGTGTTGTCGAAGGCCCACCAGGCGTGCTGGTACAGCGCTTCGGCCTCCAGATAGCGCGCGTTGGCGTTCAGGCTCCAGACCGGGTTGAACCGGTGCTTGAACATCGCGGTGATGGCGCGCTGCTCGCTGTCGAACCGGTCAAACCCCGGCTCGCCAACAAAGACGCTGTTCGGGAGGAAATCGCCATTTCCGAACCCCGTCGCGGGCAGCAGCGTGCCATAGATGGAGGCGAACTGGATCAGCGGGCTGCCGTTGTTTTCCTGATAGTTGGCCAGCACCGTCAGCTCGGTATCCGCATTGGGCTGCCAGGTGATGGACGGCGCCAGCGCCAGCACATCGTCCTGCGAATGATCGACCTGGGTTTCCGCGTCCCGCAGCACCCCGGCGAAACGGTAGCGCAGGGTGCCGCTTGCGTTCAGATCACCGCTCACATCCGCGGCAACCTGCTTGCGGTCATGCGACCCCAACTGCAGTTGCAGCAGGTTTTCAGCGTCCTGTGCCGCGGTTTTCGAGGTGGTGTTCACCACCCCGCCGACCGAGCCGCTGCCATAAAGCCCGGAGGCCGGCCCTTTCAGCACTTCGACGCTGTTCAGCAGGAATGGCTCAGGCTTGGTGTCATTATAGAACCCATAGCGGGCGGGCAGCCCGTCATGCAGCGTGCTGGCCCTGAAGCCGCGGACCAGATACCAGTCGGAGCGGTTGTCCAGCCCCCACTGGCCGCCGACGATGCCCGCGGAGTATTGCAGCGCCTGCTCCACGTTCTGAGCGCCGCGCGCGGCGATTTCCTGGGCGGTCACAACCGTCACCGACCGCGGCGTTTGTGCAATCGGGTCGCCGGTCTTGGCAATGGTGCCGGTCTCCAGCGAGACGCTTTCGCCAAAGAAGCCCTCGCCGCTGTGCTGGTTTACGTTGATTTGTTCAAGCTCGACAACTTCGGCCAGTGCCGGCATGGCTGCCAGCAGGGCGCAAGCTGACGCAGCAGTACGTCGCAGAATCATGTCCCATCTCCGCTATGTGCGGTTGCAATTTCTGCCTGACGTATTGCTGGGTAACTGCGGGCTAGTAAGGATCAGGCGCGGGGTCAAGCGCCAATCGCCGCCCGCCGGGCCAAAGGCGCGCGGGTTGCCGGGAACAGCAGTTCCCAAGGTTCAAAACTTGCAAAAATGCATCACCTTTGCAGCCCGTGCGCGCCCTTGAGGCGCGCGCCGCCTCACACCCCCAGATAGCGGTCCGCCACCTCTGCCGGCAAATCGCCGATACTGCCGCCCCAGGCGTTGCTGCCCTTGTTGAGGATCACCGCGCGGTCGGCGATGGCCGACAGCTCCCGCAGCGATTTGTCCACCACCAGAATGGCCAGCCCCGCCTCCCGCTTGAGCCACCCGATCGCAGCCCAGATCTCCTGCCGCACCACCGGCGCCAGGCCTTCGGTCGCTTCATCCAGGATCAGCAGGCGCGGGTTGGTCATCAGGGCGCGGCCGATGGTCAGCATCTGCTGCTCACCGCCGGACAGCGACCCGGCGGTCTGCGTCCGCCGTTCCTCCAGCCGCGGGAACAGCTCTGCCACCCGCCGCATGTCCCAAGGTCCGGGCCGGGCCGCGGCAATCAGATTCTCCTCCACCGTCAGCGGCGCAAAGCAGCGCCGCCCCTCGGGCACCAGCCCGACCCCCAGCCGCGCGATCTTGTAGGACGGCATCTGGCGCAGGTCATGGCCGTCAAACCGCAGCTCCCCCTTGGAGGGTGCCAGCATCCCGCAGATGGTCTTGATGGTGGTGGATTTGCCCATCCCGTTGCGGCCCATCAGCGCCACCACCTCGCCCTCGCCGATCTCCAGACCGACGCCGAACAAGGCCTGCGCCGGGCCGTAAGAGGCCTCGACGCCCCGTAAGGTCAGCAGGGTCATGCGGCGTCCTCCTCTCCCAGATAGGCGCGGCGCACCTCGGCGTTGGCGCGGATCTCATCCGCGGTGCCGGTGGCGATGATCTGGCCGTAGACCAGCACGCTGATCCGGTCCGCGAGCGCAAAGACCGCGTCCATGTCATGTTCCACCAGCAGGATCGGCGCCTCCTGCCGCAATCCGTCCAGGAACCCTGTCAGCGCCTTGGACCCGGCCGCACCCAGCCCCGCCATCGGCTCATCCATCAGGAACAGCCTGGGCCTCAGCGTCAGCGCCACCGCCACCTCCAGCTGGCGGCGCTGGCCATGCGACAGGTCGGCGGTGCGGCGGTTTGCATCATCCGTCAGCCCCACCCGCTCCAGCGCGTCGCGCGCCTGCTCCAGCAGCTCCGGGTCCTTCATCACGTTGCGGAAAAAATGGAACGGCCTGCCCCGCCCGCCAAGCGCCCCCAGCACCGCGTTCTGCAAGACCGTGTATTCCATCGCCAGCGCCGAGATCTGGAACGTCCGCCCCAGCCCCATCCGCGCCCGCGCCACCGTGTCCAGCGCGGTCACGTCGCGGCCCAGCAGTTCCACCCGTCCGCTGTCCGGCGCGATATTGCCCGCGATCTGCTTGATCAGGGTGGATTTACCCGCCCCGTTCGGCCCGATCAGCGCGTGGATTTCACCGGGCCGCAGGTCCAGCGAGACATCTTTGCTGGCCTGCAGCGCGCCATAGCTCTTGCTCAGGCCTTGTGCCCTCAGAACCGCCTCAGCCATGCGCCTTCTCCCGTCCTGCCAGCGCCCCGATCAGCCCGCCGCGGGCAAACAGCACGATCAGCAGCAAGAGCACGCCCAGGAAAATCTGCCAGTAATCGCTGATGCCGCCCAACAGGTGCTCCAGAATGATATACAGCGCCGCACCCGCAACCGGCCCGTACAGCCGCCCGACCCCGCCCAGGATCACAAAGATCATGATTTCGCCGCTGGTGTGCCAGCTCAGCATGGTCGGGCTGACAAAGCGGTTGAGGTCCGCAAACAGCGCCCCCGCCAGCCCGGTGATGGCGCCGGAAATCACGAATGCCGTCAGCCGCAGGGTGAAGGGCGTAAGCCCCACCGCCTGCACCCGGTCCTCGTTCTGCCGCGCCGCCGCCAGCGCCAGCCCGAAAGGAGAGCGCGCCAGCCGGGCGGCAAAAAACAGCGCCAGGCACAGGATCACATAGGCAATGGCAAAGAACTGGATCGGATCAAGGGTGTTGAGGCCCGGAAATTCATTGCGCACCCAGATCGACAGCCCGTCCTCGCCGCCATAAGCGCTCCAGCTGATCGCGAAGTAATAGAGCATCTGGCCGAATGCGAGCGTGATCATGATGAAATAGACGCCCGAGGTGCGCAAGGACAGTGCCCCGATCACCAGTGCGGCCAGCGCGCTGAAGACCACCGCCACCAGCCAGATCAGCGGCATCTGGTTGCTGCCCTCGAACAGAAACGGCCATTCAAACAGCGGCTCATAATTCTGGGCATGGGCGGCCAGGATGCCCATGGCATAGCCGCCGATCCCGAAAAATGCCGCATGGCCCAGGCTGATCAGCCCGCCAAGGCCGAGGGCAATGTTCAGCCCAACCCCGGCCAGCGCCAGGATCGCGGCCTTGGTGGCGAGCGTGATGATGAACGGCTCATCCAGCGACCACGCCGCCAGCGGCACGATCAGCAGCGCCGCAATCATCGCCCAATTAAGCAGGCTCTCGCGCGTCAGCATCATGCGCTCCCTCCATAAAGGCCAGAGGGGCGCACCAGCAGGATTGCCGCCATCAGGATATAGATCAGCATCGACGCCAGCGACGCCCCGGCAGAGGCCGCGCTGGCCGGGTCCAGGAACAGCGCAAACAGCTTCGGCAGGAACACGCCGCCCAGGGTGTCGGTCATCCCCACCAAGAGCGCACCCGCCAGCGCGCCCTTGATGGAGCCGATACCGCCAATGACGATCACCACAAAGGCGAGGATCAGCACAGGCTCGCCCATGCCGACCTGCACCGACTGGATCGCGCCGACCAGCGCGCCCGCCAGCCCGGCCAGCGCCGCGCCCAGGGCAAAGACCAGCGTGTAGAGTTTCGAGATATCAACGCCAAGCGCCGCAATCATCTCCCGGTCGGCCTCGCCTGCGCGGATCTGGATGCCGATGCGGGTGCGGGCGATCAGCAGGAACAGCCCGGCGGCAATGCCCAATCCGATCAGGATGATGGTCAGCCGGTAGAGCGGATATTCAATGCCGCCCGGCAGGCTCACCGGCCCGGAGAGGTAGGACGGCACATCCAGAAACAGCGGGAAGGAGCCGAACAGCCAGCGGGTGCCCTCGGAAAAGATCAGGATCAGCGCGAAGGTCGCCAGCACTTGGTCCAGATGGTCGCGCCGGTAGAGGCGCCGGATCACCACCAGCTCCATCAGCGCGCCGGCAGCCGCCGCAGCGGCAAGGCTGGCGATCAGCGCCAGCAGGAACGACCCGGTCCAGCCCGCAACGGCAGCCGCTGCAAAGGCGCCCACCATGTAAAGCGAGCCATGGGCGAGGTTGATCAGCCCCATCACCCCGAACACCAGCGTCAGCCCGGCTGCCATCAGGAACAGCATCACCCCGAGCTGGAGCCCATTCAGGATCTGCTCCAGAACAAGAATATAAGTCATTTTCGGATTTCCGCGGGGAAGCTTGACCGCTTGCGGAGACGCCGCAAAAGGCGTCTCCGCTCAAGCGCTTAGCTTACATCTTGCACTCGCCGCCATAGGCGTCGGCGTGGTCTTTCAGGCCGGTGGCGATGATCTTGTTGGTATATACATCGCCTTCCTTGATCACTTCGCGGACGTAAATGTCCTGGATCGGGTGATGGTTGTCCCCGAACTTGAAGCTGCCGCGCACGGAGGCAAAATCTGCCGCCTTCAGCGCCGCCCGGAAGGCGTCCTGATCGGCAGGCTCCGCCTTGTCCAGCGCGCTCAGGATCAGGTTGGCGGTGTCAAAGCCCTGGCTGGCGTAAAGCGACGGCAGGCGGCCGTATTTTTCCTGGAAGGAGGCGACGAAGGCGGCGTTCGCCTCATTGTCGATGTCCTTGTTCCACTGCGAGGTGTTCTTCACCCCCAGCGCGGCATCGCCCACCGCCTGCAGGATGCCCTGATCGAAGGAGAACGCAGGGCCGACCACCGGCAGGCCGACGCCGCTGCCCGCATACTGCTTGAGGAAGGAAATCCCCATGCCGCCGGGCAGGAAGAAATAGACCGAGTCAGCACCCGACGCCCGGATCTGCGCGATCTCTGCGGCATAGTCGGTCTGGCCGAGCTGGGTGTAGATCTCACCGGCCAGCGCGCCCTCGTACATCCGCTTGTAGCCGGTCAGCGCGTCCTGCCCCGCCGGATAGTTCGGCGCCAGGATGAAGCTGTTCTTCAGCCCCGCCTCATTGGCGTAGGCGCCCGCGGCCTCGTGCAGGTTGTCGTTCTGCCAGGCGACGTTGAAATAATTCGGATGGCAGCGCTTGCCCGCCAGCGCCGAGGGGCCAGCGTTCGGCGACAGGTAGAACACGCCCTGCGCGGTTGCGGCGGGCACCACCGCCATCGCCAGGTTCGACCAGATGATGCCGGTCATGATGTCCACCTTCTCGGACTGGATCATCCGGTCGGCAATCTGCACCGCCGCTTCGGGCTTGCGCTGATCGTCCTCGATCACCACCTCGACGCCCTCGCGGCCGTCCTGTTCGATCGCCAGCATGAAACCGTCGCGCACATCCACGCCCAGCCCCGCGCCGCCGCCGGACAGGGTGGTGATCATGCCGATCTTGGTGTCGGCCTGGGCCGCGGCCGCCAGCGCCGGAACCGCCGCTGCCATGGCGAGCATCCGAATGGTCTTCATTACGTCTTTCCTCCCAGAATGTGCCCCGGCCCTCGGGCCTGGGTTCTTGATCAAATGCTTGCGGCTTTACCGCCGCCCCGGCAGCAGCCAAGACCGGCAAAAGCCCGCATCTCCCCGGCTGATCTCGCGCCAGCCCTTGGGATGAGCCTACGCAGGCTTGGATTATTATTTCAAGCATAAAATATGTAGGGAAATATTGTTGCCCTATTTGTCCGCAGGCCGTTCAAATGCGGCAGCGGCACAGGCGAGGGGCCGGCCCCTCGCGCTCCCCGGAGTATTTGGGGAAAGATGAAACAACGGGGATTTCCCGGTGCCGGGCGCACGGGTCAGGCTGGCGCGAAGAAGGCCGCCAGATGGTCGATCAAGGCCCGGATCCGTGCCGTCAGATGGCGGCTGGGGGGATACACCGCATAAAGCGTGACCGGATCGGTTTCCTGTTTTTCGAAAAGCACTTGCAGCCTGCCGTCCCGCAGAAACGGCAGCGCGGTGTAATGCGGGCAACGGGCAATGCCCAGGCCATGGGCCGCCATATGCGCCACCGCCCGCGGCGAGTTGGCCCGGAAGCTGCCGCCCACAGTGATGGTGCGCGCCCCGCTGCCGCGGCCGAACGCCCAGGCCTCCGGCTGCGGCGCGGAGGTGAGCAGCAGGCAGTTGCGAGCCGCCAGCGCCTCCGGTCCGGCAGGCTCGCCATGCGCTGCCAAATACTCCGGCGAGGCCACCACCACCCGGCGCATGCTGCACAGCTTGCGCGCCACCAGCGTCGAATCCTTCAGCGCGCCAAAGCGGACCGCCAGGTCCACCCCCTCCTCCAGAATCGGCAGGTGGCGGTCGGACAGCACCAGCTCGACCGTGACCTTGGGGTGCGCCTGCTGGAAGGGGTGCAGCGCCTCCACCAGCTCGCGGCTGCCGAGGCCGGTGGGCGCGGTGATGCGGACCGGGCCCGCCAGCTCCTGCTGGCGGAGCTGCACCACGTCCTCCAGCTCGTCGAACTGATCCAAGAGCGGCAGGCAGCGCTCCAGATAGGCCCGCCCGGTGTCGGTCAGCGTCACCTTGCGGGTGGTGCGGTTGAGCAGCTGCGCGCCCAGCTGCTCCTCCAGCCGGGCGACGTATTTGCTGGCCAGCTTGGTGCTGATCCCCATCTGCCGGGCGCCGCCGGTAAAGGAGCTTTGCGCCGCCACCGCGGCAAAGGTGCGCATACAGTCCAGCTTGTCCATCGCGGGTGCTCCCATCGCCATTTTATGAATGCAGTGTACATAATCATTCCACAACGAGGGATATTATCGCCAATATTCAGGCCGTGTATCTTCCGGGTGCCGTCGCAACCCCGCGGCACATGCCATGCAAAAGGACCACAGACATGCCCCAGACCCTCCGCATTCACGGCTTCCCCCTGTCCGGTCATTCCCACCGGGTGGAACTGTTCGCCTGCCTCGCCGGGATCGCCCATGAGGTGGTCACCGTCGACCTTGCCGCGGGCGAGCACAAGCAGCCGCCGTTCCTGGCGCTGAACCCCGCAGGCCAGGTGCCGGTGATCGAGGACGGCGGCACCGTTATCAGCGATTCCAACGCCATTCTGGTCTACCTCGCCCGCAAGTACGCCCCCTCCTGGCTGCCTTCCGACCCGGTGCAGGAGGCCGAGGTGCAGAAGTTCCTGACCCTGGCCGCGGGCGAGATCGCCTTTGGCCCGGCGGCGGCGCGGCTGATCAACATCTTCAATGCGCCGCTCGATGCTGCGTTCTGCGCCACCGTGGCGGCCCGCGTGCTGGGCAAGATCGACGCCCATATGGAGGGCCGCTCCTTCCTGGTCGGGGACGCCCCCACCATCGCCGACGCGGCGATCTATTCCTACGTCGCCCACGCGCCCGAAGGCGGCATCTCGCTGGAGCCCTACCCCAACGTGCGCGCCCTGCTGGCCAATATCGAAGGGCTGAAGGGCTTCAAGCCGATGCCCGCCACCAAGGCCGGGCTGGCAGTCTGATCGCGCCTTCACCTCAGCGCGCGGCGGCCTCCTCAGGGACCGCCGCGCCCCCCTCTCAGGCAGCAGGAGGTTTCCATGACCCCCCTCGATGCAAACACCCCCTCCCCCTTCCACGAAGGCGAACAGGAAATGCAGCGCCGTGCGGGCAAGCGCGAGAGGGTGGAGACCTTCGGCCGCCGGGTGATCCGCAGCTTCATGCCCGACCAGCACCGGCTGTTCTATGCCCAGCTGCCGTTCCTGGCAGCAGGTGCCGTGGACAGCGAAGGCTGGCCCTGGGCCAGCCTGCTGAGCGGCCCGCCCGGTTTCGCCGCCTCGCCGGACCCGCAGCACCTGGATATCGCGCTGACGCCGGATCCCCGCGATCCGGTGCAGGCGGCGATCCGCGAAGGGGCCGCGGTTGGATTGCTCGGGATCGAGCTGCACAGCCGCCGCCGCAACCGGGTCAACGGGCGGGTGGCTGCCGCCGGTCCCGATGGCTTTACCCTGCGCGTCGACCAGTCCTTCGGCAATTGCCCGCAGTACATCCAGCTGCGCGGCCTGCAACCGGCTGAACAGCTTGCCCCTGCACAGCCGCAGCACTTCACCGCGCTTGGCAGCAGCCACACCGCGCTGATCGCCGGAGCCGACATGTTCTTTGCCGCCAGCCACATCCCCGCTGCCAGCCGCCCGGAGCGCGAAGGCGTCGATGTCTCGCACCGCGGCGGGCGGCCCGGCTTTGTCCGCATCGACGGCAACCGCCTGACCATCCCTGACTTCCCGGGCAACAACTACTTCAACACGCTGGGAAATTTCCTGCTGAACCCGCGCGCGGGGCTGGTGTTCCCGGACTTCACCACCGGCAGCCTGCTGCTGCTCACCGGCACCGTTGAACTGCTGGACGAAACGCACCCCGAAGTCACCGCCTTCCAGGGGGCTGAGCGCGGCTGGCGGTTCACCCTGCACAAGGGCACCTGGCTGGAGGGCATCCTGCCCCTGCGCGCCGAGCGCGGTGCGTTTTCGCCCAATACGCTGATGACCGGCACCTGGGCAGAGGCGGAGGCCCGCTGCTGCCGTTTGAGGCCGGGCAATCCCTGACGATCCGCATCACGCCGCCGGGCGCGGAAAGGCCGCTGGTGCGGACCTACACCGTGTCCTGCGCCCCCGGCGAGGGCCATTACCGCCTCTCGGTCAAGCGCGAGGAGGCCGGCGCCGCCTCCCGCCACCTGCACGCCCATCTGCAAACCGGCGCGGTGATCGAGGCCAGGGCGCCGCGCGGCGCGTACTTTCTGGACACCGCAGCGGAGCGCCCGGCGGTGCTGATCGCCGGCGGCGCCGGCATCACCCCCATGATCGCCATGGCGCGCCATGCCCTGCGCGAGGGGGTTCGCACCCGGCACCTGCGCCCGCTGACCATCCTGCACGCGGCCCGCACCACTCAGGAGCGCGCATTTGCCCGTGAGTTCCGCAGCCTGGAGCAGGCCTCCGGCGGGCAGCTCCGCTATGTCTCTCTGATCAGCGCGCCTGCTGCGGGGGAGGCGGCAGGCCGTGATTTCGACCATGCCGGACGGCTCAGCGCAGACGTCCTGAAACAAGCGCTGCCGCAGGCGGACGCCGATGTGTACCTCTGCGGCCCGGCCGGCTTCATGCAGGCGGCCTATGACGGTCTGCTCAGCCTTGGCTTAAAGGACGCAGACATCCATGCCGAGGCCTTTGGCCCCTCCGCGCTGACACGCGCCACTGACGCTGCGCGCCCCGAAAACACCCCTGCCGAAGCCGCCAGCGCCATTGTCCGCTTCAAAAAATCAGGTTTTGAACAGCCCTGGACCCCGGCGGACGGCACCCTGCTGGAGCTGGCCGAACGCCACGGGCTGACGCCGGACTTCAGCTGCCGCGCGGGCGATTGCGGCAGCTGCGCCACCCGGCTGGCGGCAGGCACGGTTGCCTACCGCACCCCGCCCGCCGCCGCGCCAGAGGAGGGCAGCGCCCTGATCTGCTGCGCCGTCCCGGCAGCGGGCACGATTGAACTGGACCTGTAAGCCCGTCCGCACGCTGCTGCGGTATAGGTATCTTGGCCCGTGCCAAAGCCGCCCTCGGCGATCTTGATAAGATAGAACGGCTGATAAAGCTGGGCGCTTTCGTGAATTCGGTCCCGGACTTTTCCGGCCATCCAAAGGTCGTGAACGGTGCATCGGACTTTATGGTTGAGGCGTTGGGGCCTGAGACAGCAAATCACGTGCGGTTTGCTGCCCGCAGCCCAAGCCTGCCCGCAAACGCGGCGGTCGAGATCGAAGCGGTTTTCCGTATCCGGCCAAGCATCTGATCCGAGTGGCGGCCTGTCCCCGCAGGCTGGACAACTTTCGCCCCGCTGGCGCAGTATCGCCAACAGGAGCCACGCGCGCGCTGCGGGGGAACCAAACAGGCCTGCCAGCCGTTATCCTGCGGGGACTCCGGCCCTGCGGGCAGCCTGCCCTCCTCCCCGCCGCCGGCGCGGCTCCTGAGGAAGTGATCGGCCCGTGAATGCAATACCTGCGGCCAATGCGCATTCTGTAACGGCATAAGCCGGGCGCGCGGAGCCAGCCGCACCGCCAAGCCCCTGAAGGAGCGATGGAGAACATGTCCCAGATATCCAGTACCCTCCTGGCGCTGCTTGAATTCCTGTCCTACGCCTTCATCTTCGCCATCGGGGCGGGCCTGTTGTGGCTGATCGTTCTGTATATCCGCGACAAGACCCAGACCGACAGCACCCTGCGGCGCAACTATCCGGTGATTGCCCGCTTCCGCTATCTGTTTGAGCATCTGGGCGAGTTTTTCCGGCAGTATTTCTTTGCCCTCGACCGCGAGGAGATGCCGTTCAACCGCGCCGAACGCTCCTGGGTCTACCGCGCCGCCAAGAATGTGGATTCCACGATCGCCTTCGGCTCCACCCGCGATCTGCGGCGGCCCGGCACCGTCTATTTCGCCAATTGCCCGTTCCCGTCGCTGTCGCATGAGGCCTCGCCCCCGGCCGAAATCACCATCGGCCCCCATGCCCGCCACCCCTACACCACCAGCTCGATCTTCAACATCTCCGGCATGAGCTATGGCGCGATTTCGGTGCCCGCGGTGCGGGCGCTGTCGGCCGGCGCCAAAAAGGCCGGCATCTGGCTCAACACCGGCGAGGGCGGCTTGTCGCCCTACCATCTGGAAGGCGGCTGCGACCTCGTGTTCCAGATCGGCACCGGCAAGTTCGGCGTCCGCAAGCCCGAAGGCGGCTTTGACGAGGACAAGCTGCGCGCGGTGGCCGCGCATGACACCGTCCGCATGTTCGAACTGAAGCTCAGCCAGGGCGCCAAGCCCGGCAAGGGCGGCATCCTGCCCGGCGCCAAGGTGACTCCGGAAATCGCCGCCATCCGCGGCCTCACCCCCGGCGAGGACGCGATCAGCCCAAACCGCCACCCGGAAATCGGCTGTGTCGGCGACCTGCTGGACATGATTGCCTATGTTCGCGAGGTGACCGGCAAGCCGGTGGGGTTCAAGGCGGTGCTGGGCGCCCATGGCTTTATCGAGGGCATCTGCCAGGAGGTCCTGTCCCGCGGCATCGAAAGCGCCCCGGATTTCATCACCATCGACAGCGCCGACGGCGGCACCGGCGCCGCCCCGATGAGCCTGATCGACAACATGGGGATGCCTCTGCGCGAAAGCCTGCCGCTGGCCGTCGACACCCTGATCCGCTATGGCCTGCGCGACCGCATCAAGGTCTGCGCCAGCGGCAAGCTGGTCAACCCGTCAGAGGTCGCCTGGGCGTTCTGCGCCGGGGCCGATTTCGTCAACTCCGCCCGCGGCTTCATGTTTGCGCTCGGCTGCATCCAGGCGCTGCAGTGCAACAAGAACACCTGCCCCACCGGCATCACCACCCACGACCGCAGGCTGCAATTCGGCCTCGACCCGGCCAGCAAATCGGAACGGGTCGCCTATTATGCCCGCAACATGAAAAAGGAAGTCGGCATCATCGCCCACAGCTGCGGCGTGTCAGAGCCGCGGCTCTTGAAACGCTACCATGCGCGCATCGTGCTGGATACCGGCCGCTCCGTCTCGATGGACGAGCTGTATCCGACGCCGGAACAGCAGCACGCCGCGCAATAAGGCCCCCAAGCCATCACTCCTGCAGGAGACCCCCATGCCCGACTCTCACTCCCCCGCTTCCGCTCCGTCCAAAGCCTCCGATCTGCTTGTTGCCGCGCTGGAGCGGGAAGGCGTCGAATACATCTTTGCCGTCCCCGGCGAGGAGAACCTCGACCTGCTGGAATCCCTGCGCACCTCCAGCATCGAACTGGTGCTGACCCGCCACGAGCAGGGCGCGGGATTCATGGCGGCAACCTATGGCCGCCTGACCGGCAAGGCGGGGGTGTGCATGGCGACGCTTGGCCCCGGCGCCACCAACCTGGCCACCGCCGCCGCCTATGCGCATCTGGGGGCGATGCCGCTGATCATGATCACCGGGCAGAAGCCGATCAAGAAATCGAAACAGGGCCGGTTCCAGATCATCGACATCGTCAACCTGTTCGACCCGATCTGCAAGATGTCCAAGCAGATCGTCCACGGCAACACCATCCCGGCCCTGATCCGCGAGGCCTTCCGCACCGCCGAGGAGGAACGCCCCGGCGCGGTTCTGCTGGAACTGCCCGAGGATATCGCCGCCGAAGACACCGATGCTTCCGTCCTGCAGCCCCACCCGCGCCATTACGCGGTGGCGGGCGACGCGGTGCTGAACGAGGCGGCAGAGATGATCCGGGCCGCCAGGATGCCGCTGCTGCTGGTCGGGGCCGGGGCCAACCGGCGCAAGGCACGCTCCGCCCTGTGCGATTTCACCGATCAGATCCAGATCCCCTTCTTCAATACCCAGATGGGCAAGGGCGTGGTCGACGAACGCTCGGACCTGTTTCTGGGCACCGCGGCGCTGTCGGACGGCGATTATCTGCACTGCGCCATCGACCGCGCCGATCTGATCATCAACGTCGGCCACGACGTCGTCGAAAAACCGCCCTTCTTCATGGAGGAAGGCGGCACCAGGGTGATCCATGTGAACTACAAGGCGGCGCAGGTGGACCGGGTCTATTTCCCGCAGCTGGAGGTGGTTGGCGATCTTGCCCAGTCGATCACCCGGCTGGGACAGATCCTGGGCGGCCCGCTGGATTTCGACCGCAGCTATTTCGAGCGCGTCAAGCGGGAGGCCGACGAGCA
This sequence comes from Leisingera daeponensis DSM 23529, assembly GCF_000473145.1. Lineage (NCBI taxonomy): Bacteria > Pseudomonadati > Pseudomonadota > Alphaproteobacteria > Rhodobacterales > Roseobacteraceae > Leisingera > Leisingera daeponensis. Next base: position 18,802 of record NZ_KI421502.1, read on the forward strand.
CATCTCCGAAGGCGCCGACGATCCGCGCTTCCCGGTGATCCCGCAGCGGCTGGTCGCCGACACCCGCAAAGTGATGGACGAATGCGATATCATCGCGCTGGACAACGGCATCTACAAGCTGTGGTACGCCCGCAACTACAAGGCCTATCAGCCGAACACCGTGTTGCTGGACAACGCGCTGGCGACCATGGGCGCGGGCCTGCCCTCGGCGATGATGGCGGCCAAGCTGAACCCGGACCGCCGGGTGATGGCGATCTGCGGCGACGGCGGCTTCATGATGAACAGCCAGGAGATGGAAACCGCTGTCCGTCTCGGCCTCAACCTGGTTGTGACGGTGCTGAACGACAGCGCCTATGGCATGATCCGCTGGAAACAGGCGCACGCAGGCTTCGGCGACTGGGGACTGGAATTCAACAACCCCGATTTCGTCCAGTACGCCGGCAGCTACGGCGCCACCGGCCACCGGATCGAGCGTACCGAAGACCTGCTGCCCACGTTCCGGAAGGCCTTTGACGCAGGCGGCGTGCATCTGATCGACGTGCCGGTCGACTACAGCGAAAACCAGCGTGTGCTGATCGAGGAACTGGCCAGCAAGGTCTGCCTGATATGAGCGAAACCATAGAGGTTGTGAACCCGTTCAGCCTGGAACCTATCGGCACGGTCGAGACCAGCGACTGGGACCGGATCGACGCCATGCTGGACACCGCGCACGGGCTGTTCCGCAACCGCGACGGGTGGCTGCCCGCCTATCAGCGTATCGATATCCTCAAGAAAACCGCCCGGCTGATGGAGGACCGCTTTGACGAGCTGGCCCTCTTGATCGCCAGCGAGGGCGGCAAGCCCCTGGCCGACGCCAAGGTCGAGGTCACCCGCGCCATCGGCGGGGTGGAGCTGTGCGTGCATGAGACCGGACAGATGACGGGCAGGGAAATCCCGATGGACCTGACCGAGGCCGGATCGGGCCGCATCGCCTTTACCCAGCGCGAGCCGATCGGGGTGGTCGTGGCCGCCAGCGCCTTCAACCACCCCTTGAACCTGATCGTGCATCAGGTCGCGCCCGCCGTTGCCACCGGCTGCCCGGTGATCGTGAAGCCCGCACAGGACACGCCGCTGTCGTGCCGGGCCTTTGTCGGCATCCTGCACGAAGCCGGGCTGCCGCAGGACTGGTGCCGCGATGTGGTCTGCTCCAACGCGGTGGCGGAGAGGATGATCACCGACCCGCGCGCGGGCTTCTTCTCCTTCATCGGCTCCGCCCGCGTCGGCTGGATGCTGCGCTCCAAGCTCGCCCCCGGCACCCGCTGCGCCCTGGAACACGGCGGCGCCGCGCCGGTGATCGTGGCAGAGGATGCCGGGATCGACGCGATGATCCCGCTGCTGGCCAAGGGCGGCTTCTACCACTCCGGCCAGGTCTGCGTCTCGGTCCAGCGCGTCTTTGCCCCCGCCGCCAAGGCCGAAGAGATCGCGCAGAAACTGGCGGAGGCGGCACAGGCGCTGAAGGTGGGCGACGCCACCGACCCCAGCGTCGATTGCGGCCCGCTGATCCGCCCCGCCGAGGTCGACCGGGTGGAGGACTGGGTGCAGGAAGCTGTTGACGGCGGCGCCAGGGTGCTGGCGGGCGGCAAGCGGCTGGGCGAGACCACCTATGCCCCCACCGTGCTGCTGGACCCGCCCGCGGACGCCCGCGTCTCGCAGCAGGAGATCTTCGGCCCGGTGATCTGCGTCTACAGCACCGGCAGCATTCCGCAGGCCATCGCGACCGCCAACAGCCTGCCCTATGCCTTCCAGGCCGCGGTTTTCACCCAAAGCCTGGACACCGCGATGCAGGCGGTGCGCGGACTGGATGCCACCGCGGTCATGGTCAACGACCACACCGCCTTCCGGGTCGACTGGATGCCCTTCGCCGGCCGCCGCCAGTCCGGCTACAACACCGGCGGCATCGGCTACACAATGCATGACATGACCCAGGACAAGATGGCGGTGATCCGGCTCTGACACTGGGATGCGCCAGGCGGGGCTGTTCCAGGCCCGCCTAGGACGCGGCCGCCGGGGCCGGTTTTTCGTCCCGCGGCGGGAGGCCGAACTTGCGGGCATATTCACGGCTGAACTGAGTCGGGCTTTCATAGCCCACGTCATAGGCCGCCGAGGCCACCGACCGGCCGCCGCTCATCAGCAGGCGCCGCGCCTCCAGCAGGCGCAGCTCCTTCTGGTACTGCAGCGGCGTGGTGGAGGTGAGCGTCTTGAAATGCTCGTGAAAGGTCGATTGGCTCATCCCTGCCGCGGCGGCCAGCTCCGCCACCGCAATCGGCGCCTTATACCCCGCGCGGATCAGCGCAATCGCCTTGGAAATCCGGCTCGCCGGGCTTTCGTGCAGCAGCAGTTGCCGCAGCATCCCGCCGTGCTGGGCGCGCAGCAGCCGGAAATGGATCTCCCGCAGCACCAGCGGCGCCAGCGCCTGCACCTCCGCCGGGTCCCGGGACAGCCGGAACAGCCGCGCCATGGCATCGGTCAGCGCCGCATCGCTGTCCGCCACGCTCATCGAATGGGTGCCCCGCTGCTGCCCTTGCGCCGCGCCGGCCAGATCATACAGGCTGCGCGCGGTGGCCAGGTCCAGCCGCAGCACCAGCGAGACATAGGGCCTGTCCGGCGCGGCCTCGATCACCCCCGCCGTCACCGGCAGCGCATGGCTGACGATCAGCGACATGCCCGCGCCATAGCGGATCACCCGGTCGTCCAGATGCGCCTCCTTGGCGCCCTGCAGCACCAGGCACATGACCGGCTCATAGACCATCGCCTGAAACGCGCTCGGGGTCTCGCGGCAAAAGGCCAGCAGCCCGTCCACCCCGGTCTCGCAGCCCTCCTCCGGCGTGCCCTTGGCGCGGACAAAGGCGGCAACCTCGTCAATCAGATCCTGCGGCACCATCGGCGCACCTCCTGTTCCGCCCTGACTATAGGCGCGGGGCCGCCGCGGCAGAACCGTAAATCCCGGCGCTCCGGAGGATCAGGCAGATCATCCGGAGGATCAGGCAAGGCAATCCGCCGCGCGCGCCCTACCTTTTGCTGCAAACAGCACAGCCGGGGCGGCGGCAGGCCCTGGCAGCACAACACTTGCGGGAGGACATTTCATGTACACAGACGCAGTTGCAGCAGGCGGCCTGGCAGTGGTGACCGGCGGCGCCAGCGGGGTTGGTTTCGCGGCCGCCGAACGCTTTGCCCAGGCCGGGCTGGGGGTGGTTCTGGCCGACCTGCCGGGCGAGGCGCTGGACCAGGCGGCAGAGCGCTTGCGCAGCCTGGCCGCGGCGAACGCGCCGGTGCTGGCGGTTGCAACCGACGTCAGCAAGGCGCAGGGCCTCGCGGCGCTGGCCGACGCGGCCTTTGATGCGGGCGAGGTGGCGGTGCTGATGAACAACGCGGGCATCGCCCGCCCCTCCGGCAGCTGGGAAAACCCCGACGCCTGGCGCGCGATGATCGAGGTGAACCTGTTCGGCGTGCTGAACGGCGTGCAGGCCTTTCTGCCGCGGATGATCGCCGCCGCGCGCCCCGCGGCAGTGGTCAACACCGGCTCCAAACAGGGCATCACCACGCCGCCGGGCAATCCGGGATACAATGTCTCCAAGGCGGCCGTGAAGGTGCTGACAGAGATGCTGGCCCATGATCTGCGCCAGGCGGAAGCGCCAATCAGCGCGCATCTGTTCGTGCCCGGCTTCACCTATACCGGCATGATCGCCAGCTTCATGCCGGAAAAACCCGCCGCCGCCTGGACCTCGGCGCAGACGGTGGACCATCTGCTGACCCGCATGGCAGCGGGCGATTTCTATATCCTCTGCCCCGACAACGACGTGACCCCCGAGCGCGACCAGCGCCGGGTCGCCTGGGCCCTGGGCGACATCCTGGAAAACCGCCCGGCCCTGTCGCGCTGGCATCCCGATTACGCGGACGCCTTTGCCGGTTTCGAAAAATCCTGACCCGTAAATTACAGCCAAGGGAGACCCCTCAGCCATGGCAATTTCATTGAAACTCAACGGCCAGACGCATCAGGTCGAGGCCGACCCCGGCACCCCGCTGCTGTGGGTGATCCGCGATGAACTGAAGCTCACCGGCACCAAGTTCGGCTGCGGCGTGGCCGCCTGCGGCGCCTGCACCGTGCATCTGGACGGCGAGCCCGTGCGCTCCTGCCAGACCTATGTCGAGGACGCCGAAGGCGCCGAGATCACCACCATCGAAGGGCTGGACTCCAAGGTGTCCAAGGCCGTGCAGGACGCCTGGGTGGAGCTGGACGTGGTGCAGTGCGGCTACTGCCAGTCGGGCCAGATCATGTCCGCCGTGGGCCTGCTGAGCGAAAACCCCAAGCCGACGGTCGAGGAGATCGACGATTACATGAACGGCAACGTCTGCCGCTGCGCAACCTACCAGCGCATCCGCGCCGCGATCCAGCGCGCATCCGAAATGATGGAGGCCTGATATGACCCTCACCACCTCCCGCCGCGGTTTCCTCGCGTCCGCCGCCGCCGCTGCCGCGGTCCTCTATGTCGGCGTCCGGCCGAACGGCGCGCTGGCGGCAGGCGCCGCGCCTGCGCATCTGAACCCGTTTGTGAAGATCAGCGCCGACGGCACCGTCACCGCCATTATCAAGCACTTCGAGAAGGGCCAGGGCCCGGCCACCGGCCTCACCACCCTGATCGCCGAGGAGCTGGGCGTTTCGATGGAGGACATTCGTTACGAATTCGCCCCCTCAGATGCCGCGCGCTATGCCAACCTGGCGTTCGGGCAGATGCAGGGCACCGGCGGCTCCACCGCGATGGCCAACTCCTTTATGCAGTACCGCCAGGCCGGGGCCGCCGCGCGCGAGATGCTGATCCAGGCCGCTGCCGAGGCCTGGGGCGCAGACGCGGCAGCGCTGACCCTTGAAGACGGCCGCATCACGGGCGCAGGCCAGGAGGCGCCGATTGCGGATTTCGTCGCCGCCGCCGCGCAGATGGAGGCCCCGGCAGAGCCGCGGCTGAAGGATCCCAGCGAATTCCGCCTGATCGGCAACCCGCAGGTGAAGCGCAAGGACTCGCTGCCCAAGACCAATGGCACCGCGAAGTTTGCCATGGACCTGCACCTGCCAAACCAGATGGTTGCCGTCATCCTCCGCAGTCCGCGGATGGGCGGGCTGGCCAACGGGTTTGACGATACCGGTGCCAAGGCGGTCAAAGGCTACATCCGCGCCGCCGTCCTGCCCAACCAGGCGGGCGTCGCAGTCTATGCCGAGAACACCTGGGCCGCGTTCCAGGCCCGCGACGCGATCACCGCGGACTGGGATTTCTCAAACGCCGAAAGCCGCAGCTCGGACCAGATCCGCGAGGAACTTCTGGCCGCGGTGAACGCGGAGCCGGAATTCAACGTGACCGGCGCGGACCACGCCGCCACCACGGAGCAGATCGAGGGCGCGGCGCAGGTGGTGGAGCAGACCTTCTACTTCCCGCTGCTGGCGCACGCGCCGATGGAGCCGCTCACCTGCACCATCGAAGCCGGCGCGGACGGCGGCGTCACCCTGCACGACGGCTGCCAGTTCCCCAGCGGGCCGCATATGGCGCTGGCGCAGATCTTCCAGCTGCCGATGGACAAGGTGCGCATCAACACCATGTTTGCCGGCGGCTCCTTCGGCCGCCGCGCCACGCCCACGGCGGATTACCAGGTGGAGGCGGCGCTGGCCTTTGCCCTGACCGACCGCACCCGCCCGGTCAAACTGGTCTGGTCGCGCGAGGATGACATCACCGGCGGCTATTACCGCCCCGCGGTGGCGCACCGGGTGCGGGTTGGTCTGGACGCAGAGGGCAATATCACCGGCTGGGACCACCGCATCGCCGCGCAGTCGATCCTGAAAGGCACCGCGTTCGAGAGCATGATGGTGCACGGCGGCGTCGATCACAGCTCGGTCGAGGGCGCGGCGGACACCCCCTACAGGATACCGGGGCAGTTCACCGGCCTCAGCGACGTGGCCAAGGCGACCCCGGTGCTGTGGTGGCGCTCCGTCGGGCACACCCATACCGCCTATGTGATGGAGGTCATGATGGACGCCGCCGCCCGCGCCGCAGGCCGCGATCCGGTGGACTTCCGCCTTGCCCTGCTGGAGGGCGGCGGCGAGGATCAGCAGCGGCTGGCAGGGGTGCTGAAACTGGCCGCGGACAAGGGCGGCTGGGGCAGCGCGCCGGAGGGCCGCAGCCAGGGCATCGCTGTCCACAAGAGCTTTGGCAGCTATGTGGCCGAGGTGGTGGAGATCTCCGGCACTGCCGATGACGGGGTGCAGATCGAGAAAGTCACCTGCGCGGTTGACTGCGGCATCGCCGTCAACCCGGATGTGATCAAGGCGCAGATGGAGGGCGGCATCGGCTACGGCCTGGGCCATGCGATGCGCAACCAGATCACCCTGACCGAGGGCGTCGTGGACCAGTTCAACTTCCCCGATTACGAGCCGCTGCGGATCGGTGACATCGGCGCCATCGAGGTGCATATCGTGCCCTCCGCCGAGATGCCCACGGGGGTTGGCGAGCCCGGCACCCCGCCCGCGGCCCCGGCGCTGGCCAATGCCATCGCGGCGAACGGCCCGCGAGTGACAGAGCTGCCGATGAACCTCAACGGCGTCAGCTTCGCCTGAGCCTCTCCCCGCGCCGGACAAGGAGTCCGGTGCGGGGAAATCCGTTTTAAATACAAGATTTTAGACCCACGTCTCAGACCAGCCCCATGGCGATGGCGGACTGCGGCGTGATCCCGAGATCGGCAAATCCCGCCGTTGCCTCCCCCACCGTATTGTCATGCTCCATCAGGGCGATCTGCGCCCGCGTCACCGGCGGATGCGGCAGCAGCGACAGCGGCACAGCCCCCGCCCGCCACAGCGCAAAGGGCACCGGCACCAGCAGGCGGCGGCGCCCCGACCGCACCGCGAGCCGCCGCAGGATTTGCCGGTAGGTGAACACATCCGGCCCGCCCAGCTCAAACACCTTACGCGGCGCCCGCGCGCCATCCAGCAGGCGGCAGACGGCCTCCGCCACATCGCCCGCCCAGACCGGCTGCAGCCGCGTGCGCCCGTTGCCGAACAGCGGGATCACCGGCAGGCGGTCGACAATCTTCTGCAGGTCGCCGAAGAAGGCGCCGCTGCGGCTGAACATCACGCTGGGCCGCAGGATCACGGCGCCCGGAGAGACGCTGCGCACGGCGGCCTCGCCCTCGGCACGGGCGCGCACATAGGCCGAGGGCGATTGCAGGCTGGCGCCAATGCCGGAGATATGGACCAGCCGCTGCACCCCGCCGTCACGCGCCAGCCGGGCAATCCGGCGGGCGCCCTCGGCATGAACGCCCTGAAAGCTTTGCTGGCGGGTCTCGGCGTAAAAGCCAATGCAGTTGACCACGGCAGAGGCGCCTTCCAGCGCCCGGGCCAGGGTGTCCGGGTCCGCCAGATCCATCCCCACCAGCCGGACCCCGCGGTCCCAGCAGCTGCGATAGGAGGCGGCGGCCTCCGGAAACCGGGTTCCGGCACTGACAGGGCAGCCGCGGTCCTGCAGCCGGCGCACCACCCGCTGGCCCAGAAACCCGGTGCCGCCAAGCACGATCACATTCCGCACGCTGGTCTTCATGGCGTTTCGCCCCGCGTAAGCCTGCGTCAGCGGCGCAGGCCTGCCCGCCCGGCAGCAACCGCCCGCCGGACCAACCCCTAGCAGCGCTACCACATAGCGCGCCCGCCCGCCCGCGCCACCGGCGGCAGCAAGTGCGCCGCCCCGGCGCCATCGCCAGCCCGCGTGCGGCGCGGCAGGCGGCGGGCAAATTGTCAGCTGACAACTCCGGTAAAATTTTAGGCACCCCGCCAGGCTGGCGCGCGGTCAGGACCGCCCTCCCGGACACCGGCCTCAGACCGTCAGATCCGCCAGGATCCGGTCCATCATCGCATCGCAGGCGACCAGCTGGCTCAGCTCCAGATACTCGTCCGGCTGATGCCCCTGCCCCGCCATCGACCCCGGGCCGCAGACCACGGTTGGAATGCCCAGCCGGTCAAAGACCCCGGCCTCGGTGCCAAACGCCACCTTGGTGCAGCCGGGGCTGCGGGCGAGGGCGCGGGCATAGACCGCAACCGGGCTGTCCGGCGGCGTGCCGAGACCGGGATAGGCGCTGTCCTGCTGCACCTCGATGCCGGCCTCCGGTGCCGGGTAGCGGGCGGCAACCCGGTCCGCCGCCGCCCGAATGCGGGCCATTATGTCCCCGGGCCGGTCGGCGGGCAGATGGCGGTATTCAAACGCCAGCTCGGCCCGGTCCGGCACGATGTTGAGCGCACTGCCGCCGGAGAGCTTCCCGGCATGCACCGTGGTATAAGGCACGTCATAGGCCGCATCCCGCGCGCCATTGGCGGCGAAATCCGCCTGCAGCGCGCGCAGTTCCGCCAGGAAATCCGCCGCCAGATGCAAGGCGTTGGTGAACTCCGGCGCCAGCGCCGAATGGCCGCCCCGGCCGCGGCAGACGGCGCGCAGCGCGGCCTTGCCCTTGTGGCCAGTGGCCACCTGCATCTGCGTCGGCTCGCCGACGATACAGGCGCGCGGGCGGCCCGCCAGCGGCGCCAGCCGGTCCTGCATCTGCTGAATGCCGACGCAGCCGATCTCCTCGTCATAAGACAGCACGATCTTCAGCGGCTCCTTCAGCTCAGCCGCCGCCGCCCGCCCGGCAAGCGCCAGAACGCTCGCGGCGTACCCCTTCATGTCGGTGGTGCCGCGGCCATAGACGCGCGCGCCCTCGCGGGTCAGGCGGAAGGGGTCGCGGGTCCACGCCTGCCCGTCCGCCGGCACCACATCGGTATGCGCCGACAGCAGAACCCCCGCCCCCGCCGGGCCGGTTTCCGCATAAAGCCCGGTCTTGCGCCCGCAGGGCGACGGCAGGCGCGTCACCCGAAAGCCATGCCCGGCCAGAACACTCTCCGCATAGGCGGCCAGGTCCAGGTTGGAGTTGCGGCTGACCGTGTCAAAGGCGGTCAGCCGCTCCAGGATCTCCAGTGTCCCGGCAAGGTCAGTCAAGCCGGAACCCGATCTTCAGCCCGACCTGATAGTGGGCGATCTTGCCGTCCTCGACATGGCCGCGGATCTCGCCGACCTCGAACCAGTTGATGTGGTCGATGGTCTTGGCGGCCCGGGCAATCGCGCCGCTCACCGCATCCTCGATGCTGCTGGCGGAGCTGCCCACCACGTCAACCGTCTTGTAAATGGCGTCACTCATCACGTTTCTCCTCACTCTGCGGCCAGCCCGGCAATGGCGCGCCGCACCTGCGGCGCAGCGCCGGTGCCGGCCCGTTCAGCGCCAGCCAGTGTGACGGATTTGCCGCCTGCGTCCAGCCATTCCGCCTCACAGGCCCCAGCCTTGCCCCCCCGGTGCTGCGGCCTGCCCCGGCGGCGCAGCGTTCAACCCCGGCAGCGCGCCGTCCGTCACCAGCTCCGCGCAGTGACCGGCAAAGGCGCGGATGGTGCTCGACTGCTCCGCATCCGGCGCCATCAGCAACCCAATCCGCATCGGGCGCAGATCCCCCTTCAGCGGAATGAACCTCAGCGGTTTGCCATCCGGCGACCGGTCGTTGACCGGGCGGATATTGGCAATCGAATAGCCATAGCCATTGGCCACCAGGCTGCGCATCACAGCCATGTCGCGGGTGCGCTCCGCCACGTTGGGCGTGATCCCGGCCTGCTGGAAGAACGACAGGAAATAATCCGCGCTGAACGGCAGATCCAGCAGCACCATCGGATGGGCGCAGAGCGCCTCCACCGTGATCTCCGGCAGATCCGCCAGCGGATGGTCTTCGCCCGCCAGCACGTAGGGCGGCAGCTCCGCCAGGGGGATGAAGCGCAGATCGGCCGGAATATCCAGGTCATAGGTCAGCGCGATGTCCAGCTCCGCCCGCCGGATGCCGCTGAAGATCGCCGCCTGATCCAGCTCGATCTGGCGCACCGTCACCTCGCCATAGCGGTCCTCGAAGCTGCGCCGCACCGCAGGCAGCACCACCTGGGCAAAGGTCAGCAGGCAGCCGACCGCCAGCGGCCCCCGCACCTGGCCGCAGATGCCGTCCGCGATTTCGCCCATGCGGGCGGCCTCGCGCAGCACGCAGCGGGCCTGCGCCAGCATCACCCGCCCCGCCTGCGTCAGCGCCAGCCCCTGCGCGTGGCGGCGGACAAACAGCGGCAGGCCGAATTCCTGCTCCAGTTGCGCAATCGCCGCCGAGATCGAGGGCGAGGACACATTCACCTTCTCCGAGGCCAGCGCGATCGACCCCGCTTCCCCCACGGCCACGAAATACTCAAGCTGGCGCAGCGTGTATCTGAAAGGCAAGGTCAGGCTCTCCGGGGGCTTGGCGGATCAGGGCGCACCCCTGATCCGGGCGGTTTTCAGCGCAGTCTACGTCCGCGGCAGGGGCAAGGACAGGGGCCGCGCGCGCCCGCACAGCCCCGCCCCCCGCCGCCTGTCATTCGTCGCCGGGCACCCCGTAGGACGGAGCCGCCCGCGGGTCGAGGGCGCGCTGGACATAGGCGTCCAGCTGCGGCTCGTAGATGTCCCAGGCGGCGGCGACGGCCTCCACCGGGCAGTCCTCCGTCCAGTCGCAGCGCAGGTCGGCCACCGGCCAGCTCACCTTGCCGACCAGCTTCAGCCCCGCGGAATGCACCGGCCCGGCCTCGCCGCCCGCCGCCAGCCCGGCGCGCAAGGCGGCAATCAGCCGGCCGCCCAGATGCCCCCCTGCCGCCTGAAACCCCTCCGCGATCGCCTGGCACACCCCGCCGTTGGCCAAGAGGTTCCCGCCCGAGGCCACATCCCGGCCTTCTGCCTGCGCCCAGATCCCCAGCGCGTTCGCCCCGGAATGAATGGCGGTGCCGCCCGTGCTGTCCACCGCCAGCACCTGCCGGTATTCCATGAAGCTGCCGCGCCGCTGCAATTCCCGCAGGGCCTCAGCCGCGCTCATGCCCTGTTCCATCAGGTCCAGCGCCAAAGGCCCCAGGCTGGGGTCGGTCACGTTCTGGCTCGCCACCGCGCCGGTGCCCGCCCGGGCAAAGGAACAGCGCGCCGCCACCGCTGGCGACGACGACGCGATCGCCACCCCGAACATGCCGCTGTCCGCACAGCGCGCCACAAGCGAAAATGTCATCGTCTCTCCTCCTCACCAGCCGCTGGAGATGATCCGTTCTTCATCTGGCCGGAAATATCCTCAGGGGTGAATTGAGCCGCAGGCTCAAGAGGGGGCAGACAGCCCCCTTCGCGCTTCCGGATCAGTCCGGAATGACCGCCGTGGCGTCGATCTCCACCAGCCACTCGGGCCGCGCCAGCGCCTGCACCACCAGCCCGGTGCTTACGGGATACACCCCTTTGATGTATTCGCCCATGGTGCGGTAGACCGCCTCGCGGTGGCGCACGTCGGTGATATAGACCACCACCTTCACCAGATGCTCCATCGAGCCGCCCGCCTCCCCGATCAGCTGCTGGATGTTCTGCATCACCTTACGGGTCTGCTCCACCGGATCGTGGCTCGCAATGGTCTTCGCATCATCCAGGTTCTGCGGGCACTGGCCGCGCAGATAGACGGTCTTGCCGCCATAGGTCACAACCGCCTGGCACAGGTCGTTGTCCAGGTTCTGTTCCGGGTAGGTGTCCCTGGTGTTGAACTTGCGGATACGGGTATGGGCCATGGTGTCCTCCTGGCGTGACGGCTGGCAGGCAAACTGCCTGTTGCAGCGGATGGGGCGGAGCCCGCCCTCAATCCTGATCCGCGCGGCGCCCGGCAGGGCCGCGGTAGCCTTCATACTGGCGCTGGATGGCGATCTGGTCCGCCACATGGCTGGCATCATGCCAGACGCCCCAGATAAAGGTCGAGCCGCGCCGCGACTGCCAGGGCAGGCCCAGAAAATAGACGCCCGGCGCGCGCGACACCCCGCGCTGGTGCTGCGGGCGGCCCTGATCGTCAAACGCATCCGCCTTCAGCCAGGAGAAATCCTGCCGGAAGCCGGTTGCCCAGAGAATAGTGGTTATGCCCTGCGCCTCCAGGTCCAGCGCGCGCAGCGGCCGGGTCAGGCACTCCGGGTCGGGGAAGGCCGCGCGCGCCTGCGGCTCCTCGGGCAGATCCAGGCCGTTGCGCACCGCATAGGCATCGGCGAGGTCGAGGATCTTCAGGTAATCGGCATCGCCATTGGCGATGTTCTGCTGCAGATCGCCCGCAAAGGCCAGCACCCCGCCCTCAAAGGCTTCGGTCATCCCCAAGAGGGTCACGCCCTCGCCCGCCAGACGGCGGAAATCCATCGTGCGCCCGCCATAGGCGCCGCTGACGGAGATCGTCACATGCTGCCTGCCCGGGTCCTGCGCCGCCACGTCCCACAGGCCCAGCACCCCCAGCCACCAGACATAATCGCGTCCCCGGTACCGCCGCGGCGGCCGGTCGTGCGGCCCCACCGACAGATAGACCTTGCGGCCCGCGCGGTTCAGCTCATCGGCGATCTGCGCGCCGGAGGAGCCCGCCCCCACCACCAGCACCGCGCCGTCCGGCAGTTGCCCGGGGTTGCGGTAGCGGAAGGAGTGCAGCTGATGCACGCCGGCCCCGTCCGGCACCAGCGGCGGGATCACCGGATGCTGAAACGCGCCGGTGGCGGCGACGATGCGCTGCGCCTCGATCACCCCGTCCGAGGTCTCCACCCGGAACCTGCCGCTGCCGTCGAGGCGTTCTGCCTTCAGCACCTCCACCCCGGTGCGGACCGGCGCGCTGATGCGTTCGGCATATTCGGCAAAATAGTCTGCCACCCGGTCCTTGCCCGCAAACGCCTCCGGGTCGGTGCCGGTGAATTCGAGGCCGGGAAAGCGGTCGTGCCAGGCCGGGCCGTTGGCCACCAGGGAATCCCAGCGGCCGGTCCGCCAGGCCTCGGCGATGCGGTTCTTTTCCAGCACCAGATGCGGCACGCCGTTGCGGCTCAGATGCTCGCTCATGGCGATGCCCGCCTGGCCTGCGCCAACCACCAGCGTGTCAATCGTTTCTGCCGCCATATCCGCCCCCCCTGCGATCCCGCGCGGGCTGCTGCCCCGCCGCGCTGTTCCGGCAGCATTTCCACATCGCGGGGCCAAGGCAAAGAATTGCATGGCGAACTGCTGCTTCGCTTTTGGCTAAGCAAGGAGTTTCCCTTGTTCGCAGAGACTTGCAGGACGCCGCGGCATGGATCCTCCGCCCGGCGCACGGCCGTCAGCGCATCACGAAGGGATCGGGGATGGGATCGTCGCTGGTGCGCAGCCAGACCGACTTCACCCTGGTGTAATCCAGCGCCGCCTGCAGCCCGCCCTCGCGCCCGTGACCGGACAGCCCGTGGCCGCCAAAGGGCGCAACCGGGCTGACCGCGCGGTAGGTGTTGACCCAGACGATCCCGGCCCGGATGCCCCGGATCATCCGGTGCGCGCGGGTCAGGTTCCGGGTGAACACGCCCGAGGCGAGGCCAAAGGCGGTGCTGTTGGCAATCTCCACCGCCTCCGCCTCGGTCCCGAACGCCACCACTGACAGGACGGGTCCGAAGAATTCGGTGCTGAGGCAGGGCGCCCCCGGCGCGTCAGAGCAGTCCAGCACCGTGGGCGGGAAATAGAACCCCTCCCCCTCCGGCACGGTGCCGCCGGTGACCAGCTTCGCGCCCGCCTCTACCGACGCCGCAATCAGCCGCAGCGCATGGTCGCGCTGTCTGAGGGTACAAAGCGGCCCTACTTCGGTCGCCATGTCATCCGGCGCGCCGATGACCACCGCTTCGGCCTTTTCCTTCAGCCGCTTCAGAAACGCATCCTTGATGCCCCTCTGGATCACCAGCCGCGATCCGGCGACGCAGCTTTGCCCGGTGGCGGCAAAGATCCCCGACACCTGCGCATTCACCGCGCTTTCCAGATCGGCGTCGTCGAACACGATGAAGGGCGACTTGCCGCCCAGCTCCAGCGAGGTGGAGGCGAGGTTTTCCGCCGAATTGCGCACGATGTGCCGCGCGGTTTCCGGCCCGCCGGTGAAGGCGACATGCGCGACCGATGCGTGGCGGGTCAGCGCCGCCCCCGCCTCCGGCCCGCCGGTGATCACGTTCAAAACACCGGGCGGGAAACCCGCCTGATCAAAGATCCGGGCAAACTCCAGCATCGGCGCGGGACCGTCCTCAGACGCTTTCAGCACCACCGTGCAGCCCGCGGCCAGCGCCGGGCCGATTTTGACAGCGGACAGGAACAGCTGCGAATTCCACGGCACGATGGCGGCCACCACGCCCACCGGCTCGCGCCGCAGCCAGACCTCCATATCCGGCTTGTCGATCGGCAGATGCGCGCCCTCGATCTTGTCCGCCAGCCCCGCGTAATAGCGGTAGTATTCCGCCACATAGGCGATCTGGGCCGAGGTCTCGCGGATGATCTTGCCGGTGTCGCGGGTTTCCAGCTCCGCCAGACGCGGCGCATTTTCCGCCACCAGATCGGCCAGCCGCATCAGCAGCTTGCCGCGCTGGGTGGCACTCATGCCCGCCCACTCGGGTGAGAAGAATGCAGTCTCTGCGGCCCGAACCGCCCGGTCCACATCCGCCGCCGAAGCGCTTGGCATCCATGCCCAGGCTTTGCCGGTGGCCGGATCGAGACTGGCAAAGGTCTCGCCTGCGTCCTCAAACGCCCCGCCAATATACTGCTGGAAGGTCTGCATCTGCCGCTCCCTTACTGAAACGCCGGCATCACATCCGTGATGAACCGCTCAAGCGAGGCTTTCTTGCGCTCGAAACTCATGCTGGAGTCGATCCAGAACGAATATTCGTCATACCCCAGCGCCTCGTATTTCTTCAGACGCTCAATCACCGCCGCCGGTTCCCCGATCACCAGATCGCGCTCCATCGCCTCGGGAGAGTAGAACGGATGCGCAGCGATTTCCTCATCGCTCAACGGGTCGATCAGGCCCTGGCTGACCTCGCGCTGGTTCATGAACCAGGCGCCGAAGTAGCAGTAGAAGCGATTGAGCTCCTCCGCGCCGCGTTTCACATCCGCCGCGCTGTCGGCCACATAAGTATGCTGCAGCAGCATGATCTTGGGCCGGGGGACATCCGAATGCTTGGCGCAGGCATCGTTGAACTTGCCCATCAGGTCGGCGATTTCCGCATCGCCCTTCCACAGCGGCGTCACCTGCACGTTGCAGCCGTTGGCGACAGCGAACTCGTGGCTGTTGGGATCGCGCGCCGCGACCCAGACCGGCGGGCCGTTTTCCTGCAACGGCTTGGGCGAGGAGGTGGTTTTCGGGAAGGCGTGAAACTCCCCCTCATGCGCGTAATCGCCTTGCCACAGCCCCTTCACCGCCGGGATCAGCTCCCGCATCCGCTGGCCGGCCTCCCAGGCGTCCATGCCGGGCATCATCCGCTCATATTCAAACGAATAGGCGCCGCGCGCGATGCCCAGGTCCAGACGGCCATTGGTGATAATGTCGGTCATCGCCGCCTCACCGGCCAGCCGGATCGGGTGCCAGAAGGGCGCAATCACCGTGCCGGTGCCCAGACGCACATTCCTGGTGTGCCGCGCCACGTCAATGAGGTTCAGGAACGGGTTGGGCGAGATGGTGAAGTTCATCCCGTGATGCTCGCCCGTCCAGACCGCGTGCATCCCGCCGTCATCGGCGATTTTGCAAAGCTGGATGAACTCGTCATAAAGCTGCTTCTGGTCGTCCGCCGCGGAAATCCGCTCCATATGCGCAAAGAGGGAAAACTTCATGCGCCCTTGCTCCCTGTGGCAACGGGCCGAACCTGCCCGCTGGTCTGATTGCCGTAATACACCCCGAAATTGCCCATCCGGCTTTCACTGGCAAACCGTTCCAGCATGGTGCAGACCGCCGCGTCGGCGATGTCCATCAGCGTGGTCTGGCTGAGCTGGGTGAAAACCCCCTTGGCCGGTGTGCCGCCGGCCGATTGGCACAGGAACGAGATGTGCTGATGTTCGCGCGCCTTGTCCTCGAAAACGGAATAGATGAACCCCGGCTCCGCCGCGACGCCGGTGTCCGCGATCAGCCGGGCGAGCGCGGCTGAGGCGCCCTCCTTCCCGACCCGGGTTTCCGGCAGCGTCAGCTTGCCCTGGCCGTTGCCCATGAGCAGCACCTTGCCTTCATGCTCGATCAATGCCGAGACAATGAGCTTGGCGCCCTGGCTCAGCGCCTCCGCCTCCGCCGCCGCCGTCACATAGGCACCGCGGGCGTATCCCAGTCCCGGCGCGGGCGAGGTCTCAAACGCCTCCACCTTGCCGATCAGGATCAGGTGGTCGCCCGCCTCCACCCGGTTATGCATGGAGCAGTCGAACCAGGCGGAAACGCCCTCGAACACCGGGCTGCCCTGCGGCCCCTTTTGCCAAGCGACGGCAGCAAAGCGGTCCTCGACAGGGCGGGCGAAGGTGTTGGAGACATCCTTCTGATCCTCCGCCAGAACGTTCACGGCAAAACCTGCGGCCGTTTCAAATGCGGCGTAGTTGCTGGAGGAATTGGCAATGCAGACCAGCACCAGCGGCGGATCCAGCGACACGGAGGTGAAGGAATTGGCGGTAAAGCCGATGGGGTGTCCCTCCGGGTCATGCGTTGTCACCACTGTGACGCCGGTCATGAAGGTGCCGAAGGCGTTGCGCAGGGATCTCGGGTCGATATCGCTCATGACGGCTCCCCTTCCGTGTTCAGCCAGTCCCGCAGCGCGGCGTTGACCGCGGCGGGCGCAGTCAGGTTGACCATATGCCGGTGGCCCTCAATGACAACCGCCCGTCCCCGCGGCGCGGCAGCGGCCATCGCCTCAGCCATCGCGGGCGTGGAGTTCGGATCGCCATCGCCGGTCAGCGCCAGCAGGGGGCAGCGGATGCCCGCAAAGCCATCCGCATAGGTGCTGTCCCCGCGGGCAAAGGCGGTGTAGGCGGCGGCGTAGCCCTGAAGGTTCACGGCAGACAGCCATTCCGCGACCTGCGCCCGTGCGCTCTGGTCTGCCTCACTCTCCCCGAACCAGCGCGCCAGCGGCGTTTCCAGATCAAAGCTCCCCGCCCGGATTTCGGCGGCGCGTGCCTCCACCGCAGCCCGTGCCCCGGCTGAGCGGCGGAACACCCCGTTCAGCAGCGCCGCGCGGGCCGCATTCTGAGGATGGCAGACCGCATAGCCGCCGGCAATCAGCGCCCCCATGGAATGACCCGCCAGCGACACCGGCCCCAGATCCAGCGCCGTCAGCACTTCATGCAGCCACGCCACATAGTCCGGCAGCTCCGCGCCCTCCGGCAGCGGCGCGCTGCCGCCGTGGCCGGGCATGTCCAGCGCGATTACTTCGTGAGCGTTCGAGAGCGCGTCAAACTGCGGCCCCCAGGCCGCCGATTGCATCCCGACCCCGTGGATCAGCACCACCGGATCGCCACGCCCCGCCCGCTGGCAGGTGACGGTGCCGTAAGGCTCAGACGGCGGCAGGGTTGTCGGCGTCATGGCCCAGTTCCTTCAGGTCCTGATAGCGGTCGCCGATGCGGTGATGCGGCCGCCCGCCGATGGAGGCCCCCAGCGCGATCACGATCTCATCCGGCCCCGGCGCATCGGCCACCGACAGCTGAATGGTCAGGTAATGGCTGCGCCGCCCGCCGTCGTTCTTGTCCATCAGCGGGATCTGCAAGGGCGCATTGGCCGGCCCGCGGGTGTTGGTGAAGGCAAGGTAGGACTTCGCCCCCACCGCCTCGCGGAAGTGGTTGCCGAAGCGCAGCGTGTGGATCAGGGCAGAAGCATGTTCCACCTCGCCATTCACACCGACAATGGCGGATTTGCCGTAGCCCTCCACCCGGTCGCCGCCGCCTGCGGCCTCCAGGATCATCGCGGTCAGCCTGGCCCCCAGACCCGGCGCGCAATCGTGGATGGCCGGGCGCAGGTCCTCGACAAACCCCTGCCCCGCCCAGGGGTTTTTGATCACCGCCACGGCGGCAATCATCTTCAGCGGCACCTCAGCCGGTTTGCCGCCCTCGATCAGGGTTTCTTCGACATGCAGCAGCGTCTTGCGGATCTCGGCGGGCATGGGTGGGTCTTTCCTGTCTGATTCCAGTTGCCGTAATATGGTATACCATCATACAGTATGTCAATGCAGCCTTGTTCCGCCCTTCCCCTGTTGCTATCGGAGGTCACATGACCAGCCCAATGAACCAGCCTGTGATGAGCAAGATCGACCACCCGCCGCAGACCCTGCGCGACATCGTGCAGGAGCGGATGCGGGAGGCGATCATCTCCGGCCAGTTTGCCCCCGGCGCGCGTCTGGTGGAGCGGCCCCTGTGCGACCAGCTGGGCGTCAGCCGCACCGTGGTGCGCGAGACCATCCGTTATCTGGAGGCGGAGGGGCTGGTGGAGATCCTGCCCGGCAAGGGCCCGATCGTGGCGCAGCTCACCTGGGAGGACGCGCGGCAGATCTACGACATCCGCCAGATGCTGGAGACCGCCGCCGCCACCGCCTGCGCGCAGCACATCACGCCAGCGCTGGCAGAACAGCTGAAGGCCGCGCTGCAGAAGCTGCAAGAGGCGGTGGCGGCAGGCGTGCCCGGCCCGATGCTGCGCGCCACGACGGAGTTCTACCGGATCATCTTCGAAGGCGCGGGCCACACTGTCGCCTGGGAGATCGCCCAGCGTCTTAACGGCCGCATCAGCCGCCTGCGGGCGGTGACGCTGTCGACTGCGGACCGCCAGAAACCCGGCCCCGCCCATATGCAGGAGATCTGCGCCGCCATCGTGTCCGGCGATGCCCGGGCCGCGCAGGCCGCCATCGAACAGCACTTGGACGACGCCAAGCACACTGCCGAGCGGCTGCTGAACCAGGCGTAACCGGTCCGGCCTCAGATCTGCGGCGGCTGGTGCGGACCGGCGCGGAAAGGTTTCAGGCTGTCGACAAAGGCGTCCAGGAAATCCAGCGCCAGCAGCGAGCGGCTGCCCGACACCGGCCGCAGTATCGACAGCCGGTGGTGCAGCTCCGGCGCAAACGGCACAATGGCGATCCCCTGGCCGCGGAACTGCTCGGCGTCCAGTGCGCTCACCACCGAGGCGCCCTGCCCCTGGCTGATGATAATGCAGGCGGTGGAGAACTGGCGCACCTCGATCCAGCTGTTCAGCTCCACCCCGTCTTCGGAAAACGCCTTGTGCAGCTTGCGGTAAAACGGGCTGTCGCGCCGTGTGTGGATGATCTTGCGGTCCTGCAGATCGCGGGGCGTGATAACATCCTGTTCTGCCAGCGGATCCGCTTCGGGCAGCACGCAGACGGTGCGGATCGGGATGTCGATGTTTTCCACGGCCGGATGGGCGGCAAAACCGTCGGTGATGCCGCAGTCATACTGCTCGCCGATGATCCACTCCAAAATCCGCTCCGGCCGGTCCGGCTCCAGCGTCAGCCGCACGCCCGGGCGGTGCTCCAGAAACCGGGCCAGCAGCTTGGGCAGCAGGGCTGTGGCGAACCCCGGCAGGCAGGCTATGCGCAGGTGCCCGGCGGTGCGCTCCGTCAAGTCGCGGTTGAGCTCTTCCAGGTGGTTCAGGCTGTCGAACACGCGCCCCACCTCGGACAGCAGGTAACGCGCCTCGCTGGTGGGAATCAGAACCCCGTCCTGCCGGGTGAACAGCTCCACCGCCACCGATTTCGAAAAATCCGAAAGCAGCCGGCTGGCGGCGGGCTGCGAGATTCCCAGCGTCTCCGCCGCCCGGGTGACAGAGCCGCTGCGGGCCACGGCCTGAAAGGCCTCGAGCTGTCTGAGACTGAATTTCAAGGGTTTAGCGGCCTTCTGCCGGGGGTGAACTGGCCGCGGCATAACATGATGTTATGATTTTTGTCAAAAAACTTTTGCTTGAATTATTCCCTTCGCCGGACAAAAGCTTTTGCAGAGCCAACATTGGGAGAGAAGCTCATGTCCGTTAAATCCTTGCTCTGCGCCTCGGCAATTCTGGCCGTCGCCGGCAGCACCGCATTTGCAGAAACCGAAATTCAGTGGTGGCACGCCATGGGCGGCACCAATGGCGAGCGCGTCAACAAGATCGCCGAAGACTTCAACGCCACTCAGGACGACTACAAGGTCGTGCCCGTCTACAAGGGCAACTACACCGAGACCATGACCGCGGCGATTGCCGCCTTCCGCGCCAAGGAACACCCGCAGATTGTGCAGGTCTTCGAGGTCGGCACCGCCACCATGATGTCCGCCAAGGGCGCGATCTACCCGGTCGAACAGCTCATGAACGACACAGGCGAACCGTTTGACGGCGACGCCTTCCTGCCCGCCGTGGTGTCCTATTACGAAACCCCCGAGGGCGAGCTGCTGTCGATGCCCTTCAACAGCTCCACCCCGGTGCTGTGGTACAACAAGGACGCGCTGGACGCGGCCGGCGCCGAGGTGCCCGAAACCTGGGACGAGGTGAAAGCCGCGGCGCAGAAGCTGGTCGGCAACGGCATGAAATGCGGCCTGTCCTTCGGCTGGCAGTCCTGGGTGATGATCGAGAACTTCTCGGCCTGGCACAACCTGCCCACCGGCACCCAGGAAAACGGCTTTGCGGGCTTTGACACCGAACTGACCTTCAACAACGACAAGCTGGCCGCGCGCCTGGATGATGTCGCGTCGATGGGCAAGGACGGCCTGTTCGTCTATGGCGGCCGCCGCGGCGACAGCCTGCCGCTGTTCACCAACGGCGAATGCGGCATGTGGATGAACTCCTCGGCCTATTACGGCTCGATCAAGGACCAGGCCGGGTTCGAATTCGGCCAGACCATGCTGCCGCTGGACACCGGCGTGGCCGACGCGCCGCAGAACTCGATCATCGGCGGCGCGACCCTGTGGGTGCTGGCCGGCCACGAGGAGGAGGAATACAAGGGCACCGCCAAGTTCCTCAGCTACCTGTCCTCGCCCGAGGTGCAGGCCTGGTGGCACCAGGAGACCGGTTACGTGCCGATCACCGCGGCAGCCTATGAGCTGTCCAAGGAGCAGGGGTTCTATGACAGCAACCCGGGCACCGACACCGCGATCAAGCAGCTCAGCCTGAACACCCCCACCGCCAACAGCCGCGGCCTGCGCTATGGCAACTTCGTTCAGGTCCGCGACGTGATCAACGAGGAGCTGGAAGCGCTGTGGGGCGGCGAGAAAACCGCACAGGAGGCGCTGGACGCCGCGGTTGAGCGCGGCAACGACCTGCTGCGCAAGTTCGAGCGCACCGCCAAGTAACCCCTCCCTGACGCCCCGGCCCTGCCGCCCCTTCCCCGGGCGGCAGGGCCATTTTCCTGATTGGGGTCCTTCATGCTCAAACGGGTGCATTTCCCAACCTCGGCGCTGCCCTACCTGCTGGTTGCGCCGCAAATCGCCATTACCCTGGTGTTCTTCCTCTGGCCTGCCAGCCAGGCGATGTATCAGTCGTTCCTGATCGAGGACGCCTTTGGCCTTGGCACCGAATTCGTCTGGTTCGAGAATTTCGAGATTCTCGCCACCGACCCGCACTATCTGGCCAGTTTCCAGCGCACCGCGGTGTTCTCATTGCTGGTGGCGGCGCTGTCGATGGGCTTTGCGCTGATCCTCGCGGGCTTTGCCCAGCGGGTGGTGCGCGGCGCCATGTTCTACCGCACCATGCTGATCTGGCCCTATGCGGTGGCGCCGGTTCTGGCGGGCGCGCTGTGGGTGTTCATGTTCAACCCCACCCTTGGCATCTTCCCCTATTTCCTGGAATTCGCGGGCATCACCTGGAACCACTACCTCAACGGCACCCAGGCGATGGCGCTGGTGATCCTGGCCGCGGCGTGGAAACAGGTCGCCTATAACTTCCTGTTCTACCTTGCCGCCATGCAGTCGATCCCCAATTCCGTGATCGAGGCCGCCGCCATCGACGGCGCAGGCCCGGCACGGCGGTTCTGGACCATCATCTTCCCGCTGATCTCGCCCACCACGTTCTTCCTGCTGGTGATCAACATGGTCTATGCCTTTTTCGAGACCTTCGGCATCATCCACGCCGTGACCCAGGGCGGCCCCGGCACCTCCACCACCATTCTGGTCTACAAGGTGTTCAACGACGGTTTTGTCGGCCTCGACCTCGGCGGCTCTGCCGCGCAGTCGGTTGTGCTGATGGTGCTGGTGATCGCCATGACCGTGGTCCAGTTCCGCTTTGTTGAAAGAAAGGTGGCATACTGATGGTCGAAAACCGCCCCCTTACCGCCTTCCTCACCCATCTGGTGCTGATCCTTGGGGTTCTGGCGATCGCGCTGCCGGTGTGGATCACCTTTGTCGCCGCCACCCACGACCAGCTGCGGATGAACCAGGCGCCGCTGCCGCTGTGGCCCGGCGATCATTTCCTGGTGAACATGAAGCAGACCCTGTTCGGCTCCGGCCTCAGCGGGACCGAAACCGCGCCGGTCTGGCTGATGCTGCTGAACTCATTGGCGATGGCGCTGATGATCTCCACCGGCAAGATCGCGATTTCGCTGCTGTCGGCCTTTGCCATCGTCTACTTCAAGTTCCCGTTCCGCATGACCTTCTTCTGGATGATCTTCATCACCCTGATGCTGCCGGTCGAGGTGCGGATCCTGCCGACCTTCGAGGTGGTTGCCAACCTGGGAATGCTGAACAGCTATTGGGGCCTGTCGGTCCCGCTGATCGCCTCGGCCACCGCGACCTTCATGTTCCGCCAGGTGTTCCTGACGGTGCCGGATGAGCTCTTGGAAAGCGCCCGCATCGACGGCGCCGGGCCGCTCCGGTTCTTCTTTGATATCCTGCTGCCCTTGTCGCGCACCAACATCGCGGCGCTGTTCGTGATCCTGTTCATCTTCGGCTGGAACCAGTACCTCTGGCCGCTTTTGATCACCACCGACACCTCGATGACCACCATCGTGATGTCGATCAAGCAGATGCTGGAGGCGGCGGAGCAAAGCCCGCAGTGGAACATCATCATGACCACGGCCCTTCTGGCGATGATCCCGCCGGTGTTCGTGGTCATCGCAATGCAAAAGCTCTTTGTGCAGGGCTTGACGGAAACCGATAAGTAAGGCGCGCCGAATAATGGCTGATATTCAACTCAAAGACCTGGTGAAATCCTACGGCCCGACCGAGGTGCTGCACCATATCGAAGGCGACATCAGGGATGGCGAGTTCATCGTCATCGTCGGCCCCTCCGGCTGCGGCAAGTCCACGCTGCTGCGGATGGTGGCGGGGCTGGAAAGCGTCACCTCCGGCGAAATCGCCATCGGCGGGCGCCGGGTGAACGAGCTGGAACCCTCGGCGCGCGATATCGCCATGGTGTTCCAGAACTACGCGCTTTATCCGCATATGTCGGTGCGCCAGAACATGGCCTATGGCCTGAAGATCCGCAAACTGCCGAAGGACGAGATCAACCGCCGCGTCGAGGAGGCGGCGGAGATCCTGGAGATCAGGCAATACCTTGACCGCAAGCCGCGCCAGCTGTCGGGCGGCCAGCGCCAGCGGGTTGCCATGGGCCGCGCCATCGTGCGCGACCCGCAGGTGTTCCTGTTCGACGAGCCGCTGTCCAACCTCGACGCCAAGCTGCGGGTGCAGATGCGGCTGGAAATCCGCAAGCTGCAGCAGCGGCTGGGGGTCACGTCGATCTACGTGACCCACGATCAGGTCGAGGCGATGACGCTGGGCGACCGGCTGATGGTGCTGAACGGCGGCTATGTGGAGCAGTTCGGCACCCCGATCGAGCTTTATGACCGCCCGGCCTCGGTGTTTGTGGCGGGGTTCATCGGCAGCCCGGCGATGAATTTCTTCCCGGCGGACCTCAGCGGCGGCCAGGCCGCCCTGCCCGGCGGCAGCGTGCTGCCGGTGGCCTCTGCCCGCAGCGGCACCGCCACCCTGGGCCTGCGCCCGGAACACCTGATGCAAGACCCCGCAGGCCCCATCGCCATCGAGGTGGAGCTGCTGGAACAGCTGGGCGCCAACACCCTGATCCACGGCCGCCTGCCGGGCACCGATCTCAGCATCACCGCCAGCGTGCCGGGCCATGCCAATGACGGCACCGGCAGCATCCGCCGCTTTTCCGTGGCGCCGGAGCTGACCCACCTGTTCGATCCCGCCACCGGCAAACGTCTGGAAGGCTGATGCAGTACCCCCAAATCCCCGCCTTCGCCGCCCGGCCGGGCGTGATCCGCCTGATCGGCCACCGCGGCGCCCGCGGCGTGCTGCCGGAAAACACGATGGAAGGCTTTGCGTTTGCCCTGACCGCCGGGGTGGAGCTGCTAGAGCTGGACGTGACTGCCACCCGCGACGGCGTCCCGGTGATCACCCACAACCACCGCCTCACCCGGTCGATGATCCGCGGCGCCGATGGCTGCTGGCTGCAGGGGGAGGAACCCAAGGTGGCGTCTCTGACTTACGCCGAACTGCAGGCCTATGACGCGGGCGGGCTGGACGGCAGCAGCGTCTATGGCCAGCGGTTCCCGGATCAGGCGTTTCTGACCGGCGTGCGCATTCCCCGGCTTGCGGACTTGCTGGCGCTGCTGCAGCGGCCCGAGCATCAGAACGTGCATCTGCTGCTGGAGATCAAGTCCGATCCGGACCTGATCGGCGACACCGCCGCGCGCCGCAAACTGGTGGAGGCAGTGGTGGCAGAGGTGCGCCAGGCCCGGATGCAGCCGCGCACGGTGCTGCACAGTTTCGACTGGGATCTGCTGACAGACTGCCAGCGGATCGCCCCGGAAATGCCTGCCTCCTTCCTGACCCAGCTGCCGGAGAACGACGACGACGCGGGCGAGGATTCCTCCAAGGCGGTGAACCCGGTGGCGGGCTTCAGCGCCATTGACCTGCCGGACCGGGTGGCTGCCGCCAAGGGCCAGTTCTGGTGCCCCTATTTTCTGGATATCACGGCAGACTCGCTGGCCCGCGCCCGGGCGCTGGGGCTGGTGACGGTGGTCTGGACGGTGAATGAGCCGGAAGACATCGACCGGATGATCGCCCTTGGCGTCGATGCCATCTGCACCGATTTTCCGGGGCGGGTGCAGCGGCAGTTGCTAATGCACGGGCTGCACTGGCGCTCAGACTGAAAAAAGCCGTTTCCCTGCAAGGGAAACGGCCCTGAAAAATCGGATTTTTCAGGGCTGAAATCCGCGCCGGATTTCAGCCGTTTCCAGGTCAGCCCAGAATACCGGGCAGGTTCAGACCATGCTCGCGCGCGCAGTCCTTGGCGATCTCATACCCCGCATCCGCATGGCGCATGACGCCGGTGGCCGGGTCGTTCCACAGCACGCGGCCGATCCGGCGCGCGGCGTCCTCGCTGCCGTCGCAGCAGATCACCACGCCGGAATGCTGCGAGAAGCCCATGCCGACCCCGCCGCCGTGGTGCAGCGACACCCAGGTCGCACCGGAGGCGGTGTTGAGGAGCGCGTTCAGCAGCGGCCAGTCGGACACCGCGTCGGAGCCGTCCATCATCGCCTCGGTCTCGCGGTTCGGGGACGCGACGGAACCCGAGTCCAGATGGTCGCGGCCAATGACCACCGGCGCCTTCAGCTCGCCAGTGCGGACCATCTCGTTGAAGGCGAGGCCCGCCTTGTGGCGGTCGCCAAGCCCGATCCAGCAAATCCGCGCGGGCAGGCCCTGGAAGGCAATCCGCTCCTGCGCCATGTCCAGCCAGCGGTGCAGTCCCTCGTTCTCGGGGAACAGCTCCTTCATCTTGGCGTCGGTCTTCCTGATATCCTCCGGATCGCCCGAGAGTGCGGCCCAGCGGAACGGGCCGATGCCGCGGCAGAACAGCGGGCGGATGTAGGCGGGCACGAAACCGGGGAAGTCAAAGGCGTTCTCTAGCCCCTCCTCCAGCGCCATCTGGCGGATGTTGTTGCCGTAATCCACCGTCGGCACGCCCATCGCGTGGAAATCGCACATCGCCTTCACCTGCACGCGCATGCTGGCGCGGGCGGCCATTTCCACCGCTTTCGGCTCGGAGACCCGGCGCTCCTTCCACTCGCCCATGGTCCAGCCCAGCGGCAGGTAGCCGTTCACCGGGTCGTGGGCAGAGGTCTGGTCGGTCACGATATCGGGGCGGATGCCGCCCGCCTTGGCGCGTTCCACCAGTTCGGGGAAGATCTCTGCCGCGTTGCCCAGAAGGCCCACGGATTTCGCTTCGCCCGCCGCGGTCCAGCGCTCGATCATCTCCAGCGCTTCGTCCAGGGTTTCGGCCTTCTCGTCCAGGTATTTGGTGCGCAGGCGGAAGTCGATGGAGTCCGGGTTGCACTCCACCGCCAGGCAGCAGGCACCGGCGAAGACAGCGGCCAGCGGCTGCGCGCCGCCCATGCCGCCGAGGCCGCCGGTCAGGATCCACTTGCCCTTGAGGTCGCCGCCGTAATGCTGGCGGCCGGCCTCGGCAAAGGTCTCGTAAGTGCCCTGCACGATGCCCTGCGTGCCGATATAGATCCAGGAGCCGGCCGTCATCTGGCCGTACATCATCAGGCCCTTCTTATCGAGCTCGTTGAAGTGGTCCCAGTTGGCCCAATGCGGCACCAGGTTGGAGTTGGCGATCAGCACGCGGGGCGCGTCCTTGTGGGTCTGGAAGACGCCCACGGGCTTGCCCGACTGAACCATAAGGGTCTGATCTTCCTCAAGGTTTTTCAGGGTCTCGACGATCATGTCGAAATCCTTCCAGGTGCGCGCGGCGCGGCCGATGCCGCCGTACACCACCAGCTCATGCGGGTTTTCGGCCACATCCGGATGCAGGTTGTTCATCATCATCCGCAGCGGCGCCTCGGTCATCCAGGACTTGGCGTTAAGCTCCGTGCCGGTCGGCGGGAAGATGTCGCGGGTGTTCTTGCGGGGATCGCTCATGCGGGCCTCCAGGTCTGAAGATCGGTGAGAATATTGGTGAGATGGGCGCGCAGGGCTTCCGCGCGCTCCGGCAGATAGGTCCAGGGCGGGCTTTCCTGGCAGTAGGTGGCCTGCGCCAGCTCCATCTGGATGGCGTGATAGCCTTCGCCGGGCCGCCCGTAGTGGCGGGTGGTCCAGCCGCCCTTGAAGCGCCCGTTGAGGGTGGAGGTATAGCCCTCCGCCGCCTCGCAATGGGCCACGGTCAGCGCCTCGATGGCAGGATCGCAGGTTTCGCCCATGTTGGTGCCGACGTTGAAATCCGGCAGGCGGCCCTCGAACAGAAACGGGATGTCGCCGCGGATCGAGTGGCAATCGTAGAGGATGGCAAAGCCGTGGAGTGCCTTCACCCGCTCCAGCTCTGCCGCCAGCGCCGTGTGGTACGGCGCGTGATAGGCCGCGCGGCGGCGGGTGATTTCCGCCTCATCCGGCTCCCTGCCCTCCTGCCAGACAGGCAGCCCGTCGAAATCGGTCATCGGCACCAGAGTGGTGGTGTTCTGCCCGGGATAGAGGCTGATACCGGCGGGATCGCGGTTCACGTCGATCACATAGCGGTGGATGGGGGTGCGCACGGTTGTTACCTCCTCCACCAGCGCGGAATACAGGTCATGGATATGCCAGTCGGTGTCGGCCAGCGCCCTGCCCGTCTCATTGAGGCACTCCCAGATCTCCGGCGGCACATCGGTGCCGGTGTGGGGCAGCCCCAGCACCAGCGGCGATGACCCTTGGGTGACGCCGATCATGCCGCCACCTTGACGCCCGCGGCGTCCGCGACGCGGCCTGCGCGGACCATGGCGCTGGCAGCCTCAATATCCGGCGCCAGGTAACGGTCCTCCGCCAGCGCGGGGATCTCCTTGCGCAGCATCGCCAGAACGTCCTGCAGGCGGGCAGAGGTTTGCAGAGGCGCGCGCGCCTCGACGCCTTGCGCGGCGCAGAGCATTTCGACGCCCAGGATCACCGAGAGGTTGGCGTTCATCCGTCCCAGCCGCAGCGCACCGTGGGCGGCCATCGACACGTGGTCTTCCTGGTTTGCTGACGTTGGGGTTGAATCCGTCACGCAAGGATTCGCCAAATGCTTGTTTTCGCTCATCAGCGCGGCGGTGGTCACCTCGGCGATCATGAAGCCGGAGTTCAGGCCCGGATCGGGCGTCAGGAAGGGCGGCAGGTCGTGGCTGAGGGTCGGGTCCACCATCAAGGCCACCCGGCGCTGCGCGATGGCGCCGATCTCGGCCACGGCGAGCGCGATCTGGTCGGCGGCAAAGCCCACGTATTCGGCATGGAAATTGCCGCCGGAGACGATGCGCCCCTCGTTCACCAGCACCAGCGGGTTGTCGGTGACGGCGTTGGCCTCGATCTCCAGCGTTTTGGCGGCCATCCGCAGCACGTCCAGCGCCGCGCCCACCACCTGCGGCTGGCAGCGGATGCAATAGGGATCCTGCACCCGGGTGTCGCCCTCGCGGTGGCTTTCGCGGATTTCCGATCCGTCCATGATCGCGCGCATCTCGCGGGCCACGTCGATCTGCCCGGCATGGCCGCGCAGGGTGTGAATGTCGGCCACCAGCGGCGCGGTGGAGCCCATGATGGCGTCGGTGGTGAGCGATGCAATCGCCATCGAGGCCTCTGCCATGCGCCAGGCGTCAAACAGCCCGGCCAGCGCGCAGGCGGTGGAGAACTGGGTGCCGTTGATCAGCCCCAGGCCTTCCTTGGGGCCGAGCACAATAGGCTCTAACCCGGCCTTTTTCAGCGCATCCGCGCTGGACATGCGGGTGCCCTCAAATGTGGCCTCCCCTGCCCCGATCATCGCCGCCGCCATATGCGCCAGCGGTGCCAGATCGCCGGAAGCGCCGACGGAGCCCTGCGACGGGATCACCGGCACGACGCCGCGTTCCAGCATCTGCTCGATCTGCTCGATCACCAGCCAGCGCACGCCCGACGCGCCGCGGCCCATCGACAAGAGCTTCAGCGTCATCATCAGCCGGGTCTTGTCCTCCGGCAGCGCCTCCCCTACCCCGCAGCAGTGGCTGAGGATCAGGTTGCGCTGCAGCGTGGCAGTGTCAGCCGGTGCGATCTTGGTCGAGGCAAGCTTGCCGAAACCGGTGTTGATGCCATAGACGGCCTCCTCACCGGCAGCGGCATCCGCCACCATTTTCGCAGCGGCCTCCACCGGTTCGCGGGCGGAGGCATCCAGCTTGGCCGGGGTCAGGTTGCGGTAGATATCTTCCAGCGTGGCAAGCGTTACCGTGCCGGGGATCATCTCGATCATCGTTTTCCCTCATAGATACGGGTGTAAAGCGGGTTGAAGCCGATGCGGTAGGCGAGCTCAGCCGGCGTTTCCACGTCCCAGACCGCCAGATCGGCGCGCATACCGGCAGCGATCTGTCCCCGGTCCGCCAGCCCCAGCGCACGGGCTGCGTTGCGGGTGACGCCTGCCAGCGCCTCCTCCGGGGTCATCCGGAACAGGGTGCAGCCCATGTTCATGGTCAGCAGCAAGGAGGTCAGCGGCGAGGAGCCGGGGTTGCAGTCGGTCGCCAGCGCCATCGGCACGCCGTGGGCGCGGAAATGTTCAATCGGCGGCGCTTGCGTTTCGCGGATGGTGTAGAAGGCGCCGGGCAGGATCACCGCGACGGAGCCCGCGGCGGCCATCGCCCTGGCATCGTCCCCGGTGGCGTATTCCACATGATCGACTGACAACGCGCCGTAGTCCGCGGCCAGCTTGGTGCCGCCCTGGTGGCTCAGCTGTTCGGCGTGCAGTTTCACCGGCAGGCCCAGTTCCTGCGCCACCTTGAACACCCGTTCGATCTGCGCAGGGGAAAACGCGATGTTTTCGCAGAAGCCGTCAACCGCATCCACCAGCCCCTCCGCATGGGCGGCGCGCAGGGCGGGGATGCAGACCTGATCGATGTAGGCATCGTCACGGCCCTTGTACTCGCCCGGCGTGGCATGGGCGCCAAGGAAGGTGGTCTTGACCGTCACCGGGCGCAATTCCCCCAGACGGCGGGCGGCGCGCAGCATGTTGAGTTCGGTGTCCAGATCCAGCCCGTAGCCGGATTTCACCTCTACCACGGTTGCGCCCTCGGCGATCAGCGCATCCAGCCGCGGCAGCGCGCCCTGCACCAGATCCTCCTGCGATGCGGTGCGGGTGGCCGACACGGTGGAGACGATGCCGCCCCCTGCCCTTGCGACTTCCTCGTAAGACGCCCCATTGAGGCGCATCTCGAACTCCATCGCGCGGTTGCCGCCAAAGACGATATGGGTGTGGCAGTCGATCAGACCCGGCGTGACCAGCCGCCCGCCCTGGCTGCGCTGCTCCCACGGAAAATTGTCAGCTGACAATTTTTCCCGCGGCCCGGCCCAGACGATGCTGCCGTCCGAAACCGCGACGGCCCCGTCCTCAATCAGGCCATAAGGCGTGTCTGAACCGGCCATCGTGGCCAGCCGGGCGTCTGTCAGAACGTAGTTCCCTGTCACGGAATCCCCCCGAGTCGCTGTGGTGCTGGTTTGGCATTAAGCTACTCATTTAGGATATTATGTCTAGTCATAAAATCGCAAGACCGCGTGCGCTTCCGGCCGCAGCCTGCCCCCCCTTTAGCGGGGATACCGCGGATGCAGATCGTCGATGATGATCGGATGCGCGTGCGGCGCGGCCCCCCGCAGGTGCGGATGGTCGGCTGGCAAATCCGGATGGCTGTGCGCAACCGGTGCGGCGCTGTCGCGGGGCCACAGGCGCTGTGCGGCAAACAGCCCTGCTGCGGCCAGAAGCGCCAGCACCAGCATCGCTGCCGCCCCGCCCCAGGCGGCCATCAGCCAGGCCGACAGCGGATAGAACAGCAGCCAGCAGGCGTGCGACAGGGTGAACTGCGCGGCAAAGATCGCGGGCCGGTCCGCCGCATGGGCCGAGCGCGCCAGCAGCCGCCCCGAGGGCGTCAGCACCGCCGACCAGCCAACGCCGATCACCGCCCAGCCGATTGCCAGCCGTGCAAAGGTCAGCGGCGCGGCAAAGGCCGCCAGCGCCAGGATGGCCATGGCGGCGATGCCCAGCCCTGCCCCGGCCAGCATCACGGTCCGGTCCGGCAGCCGCTCCAGCAGCCGCGGCAGCAGCATGGCCGACAGCATCGAGCCGCCGCCGAACGCCGCCAGCGCCAGCGCGACGGAGCTTTCAGGCAGGGTCATGCCCGCACGCACCAGCACCACCGTGTTGACGATCACCATCGCGCCGATGGCCGACACCACCCAGTTCAGCGCCAGAAGCCCGCGCAGCCGCGGTGTCTTGAGGTAATTGCGGATGCCGCGGGTCGTGCGCTCCCAGACCGGGCGCGGCGCCTTGGGCGCGGGCGACGGCAGCACGATTGTCAGCAGCAGCAGCGCCGATCCGGCGAACCCCGCCGCGGTGCCCCAGAACAGAGTGCCGGAACTGACCACCAGCAGCAGCGCCGCGGCCAGCATCGGGCTGGCCAGGCTCTCCAGCTCAAACGCCAGCCGCGACAGCGACAGCGCCTGGGTGTATTCCTTCTCATCGGTCAGCACATCGGGGATCGAGGCCTGGAACGCGGGCGTGAACCCGGCAGAGGCGGATTGCAGCACGAAGATCAGCACATAGACCTGCCAGACCTCGCTGACGAACGGCAGGCAAACCGCCACCGCCATCCGCACCAGATCCAAGCCGATCAGCATTGTCCGCCGGTCCGCCTGTTCCGCCCAGGCGGCCGCGATCGGGGCCACGGTGACATAGGCCACCATCTTGATCGTCAGCGCGGTGCCCAGCACCAGCCCGGCGCGGTCGCCCGCCAGGTCAAAGGCCAGCAGCCCAAGCGCCACGGTCGCCAGGCCGGTGCCGGTCAGCGCCACGATCTGGGCCAGGAACAGATGCCGGTAAGTCCGGTTCTTCAGGATGGAGAGCATGGGCCACTGGGTCCTCGGGCTGGGAGCGTTGCCGCCACTGTGGCCGGAGGCCAGTGGCAAAAGCAACGGCCCGGACCACCGGAACGCCGCGGCAGAGAAAAATTGTCAGCTGACAATTATTGGAGTCCAAGCGTGTGCTGGCGCTGAGCGCGGGCGGCGGCTGGCTGCGAAACCGCTTGGGAATGACCCGTGTGAGCGGCAGGCGCCGCCAGAAACAGCCGGAATTGTCAGCTGACAATTTTTCATAGGCAGACGATGCGAGCCGAGGTCAGCAGGACCGCGGGCAGGGCGCGCATCATCCCGCAGAAGCGCCATTGGGCTTTGCAGACCCTTCGCAATCCCGCACCCGGCAGAAAATTGTCAGCTGACAATTTTCGCCCCGGCACCCCTTTGCAGCAGCGCATCCAGCATCGGCTTGGTCGAAAACTGACCGGCCCGCGCCTTCTGCGCCAGCCGCCGCAGATAGGCGCCCGGGCTGCGGATGGTGCCCAGCTTCTCCAGTATGCACATGACCGCTGTTGCCGCGTCCCTGCGGCCCATGGCGGCGCGTGCATCGCTCAGCACGGGCATTGCGATCCCCATCATCGGTGACAGCTTCTCGGCAATCCGGTCGGCATCCTGCCAGCTTCGCAATCCGCCGGGGTAGTAGCTTTGCACTTCCGGGCAGGCCCGCAGAACCGTGGTGAGGCCATTGTCATTCTCAGCCTTTTCCCGGGCTGTGTCTGCACCGTCCGAGGGGCCTTGGGGGGCTGCGGCCTGCGCCGCTTCAGAGTCAGAATCTTTTTTTATTGAATACTGTATGTGCCGCTCATTCTGGCCGGTGCTGCCGCTCATTTCGCGTGCAGGCAGCCGGGAAGGCTGCGGCGTCTCCTCCGGTGTCCGGCTGGCAATTTCGTCGCGCAGCGTTTCAGCCATCCGAGCCAGCTCCGCCGCGCAGGGTTTGCGGCGCAGCAGCTTGCGGGCGGTGTCCAGCAGCTCCGCAGCGCCGTCTGCCAGGTCCAACAGCTGCTGGCGCAGCACGGCCACCCGGTCACGCATAACCGCCAAACGCTCGGCGCGGGCCTTGGCCTCCAGCGCGGCGTCAAAGATCTGGCTGGCGTGGCGGGCGAGGGGAGACAGGTCGAAGCCGAAGGCCAGCGCCGTGTCCTCGCCGCTGCGGCGGGCATAGCGCTTGCGGTTGGGGCTGTTCTTCCGGCTGACAATGCCAATGCGGGTGAGGGCGGCCAGATGGCGGCGCAGGGTGCTTTCGGGCATCCCGTTCAAGCGCTCCATCAGCTTGCGGTTCGACGGGAACACGATGGCGCTGTCCGGGTCCGCGGGCAGGGCGCGCTCCGGGAAGAAGGTGAGCAGGGCCTTCAGCACCCCAAGGGTGCGGTGGCTGAGTTCGAATTCCGCGGCGGCGTGCGTCAGCGCAGCCAGAAGGTCCCACTTGTCGTGAGTACCTGCCAGCCGGCCGCACGGATCCTGCCGCCCAAATGCGATTTGGGACGCCTTTTCCATGATTTTTTCACGAAAGACAAAAAATACCCGCCCCTGTGCGGCGCACAGAGTTGACACTGACGAGTCTGAAGGGCTATTCCAAAGGTGCTAAATCTGAGAACGGCCTTCTGGGATGTAATGTCCTGGGGGGCTTTTCTTTTGCCTGCTACGTGCCTCCTGTCCTGTTTTCTCTGCTCTTGCTCAGTCTTCCGGCTGCTCGGGCTGGTCTTGCTGCCAGCGGCCGTGAAGCTCTGCCATGATCTCTTCCGCGTTGGCGTCGAACCAGGCGTCAAAGCCCGGCGCGTCCTTGGCGGCGATCGTCAGGGTGATCCCCTTGGCGGTGGTCTTGATGCCCGCGACCTCAGCGCCGTTGCTGCCGGGCAGGGGGCGCGACTTCGGCGGGGCAGGGGCCGGTTTGACCTCCTGCGGCACGTCCTGGGCGTGTTTCAGAACGGCCTCGAACCGGCCGTCGGAATCAAAGGTCGTGAAATCGGGCCGGTTCGTCCGGGTGATTGCCCGGGACCGTGCCGCGGGATCGTCGAACAGCTTGACCAGCATCATCCAGCGGTCGCGGCCGATGCCGGGGGCAGAGCCGATTGCCCGCAGGAAGGGCAGATCAAAGGCGGTGCCGACCTTGAGCATCCGCGACACCATCGGCAGGTCGATGGACAGCGCGGCGGCAATTGTCTGCCGTCCATAGCCATCGGCCTGCAACTGCGCCGCAAAGGCGGCCTTTTCGATAAAGCTGAGGTCCTGGCGCGAGGTGTTTTCCTGGCCCTGCGCCATCACCAGCGCGTGGTCGTCCAGCTGCCGCACCATCGCCTTGACGGGCAGGCCCAGCTCGCGCAGCGCCTTCAGGCGGCGGCGGCCATAGACGATTTCAAACCGCCCCGGCGTCTTGGAGTGCGGCCGCAGCAGCACCGGCACCTGCTGGCCATAGGTCTTCAGGCTGTCCTTCAGCTGGTTGAAGGCCGCGCCGTCCATGCCCAGCCGGTCCTCGTAGCCGGCGTCGTCGATCAGGGCCGTGTCGATTTCCTGCACCGCGCTTTCCTGCAGCTTGCTGAGCGAGGATTGCAGCGCCCCGACCGCGCCGCGCGGCATCATCTTGGGTTTCGGCCCGCCAGCGGATGCTGCCGGGCTGCTGAGTGCCGTGCTGAGAATGCCTTTGCGTGCCATCAACGCCTCCATGCTTGTTGAAGGAGCGATTCTATTTCATCGTTAACTTGATTCAGTGAATCGACCGCACGGTCATAGGTTGACCTGTGAAACTGGGATCTTTCGACCTCATAGACCGTCTGCTGGGTCAGGCCCGCGTCGGAAATCGCGGTGGATTTCAGCATCGGGGCGACCATGACCTCCTCGCCGAACAATTGCCGCAGGAATGCAACCACCTGTTGCTGCGGGCCGTCGTTCGGCTCGTACCGGTTGATCAGGAAGCGCAGGAAATCGAACTCCAGCGCTGCGCCTGCGTTGGACACCACGTCCAGCAGCTCGGCTGACATCTGCAGGAACTGCGACATAGACGCGATGTCGAGCATGTTCGGCACCACGGTGATGATCACGCCGGTCGAGGCGCAGAGCGCCGACATGGTGAGATAGCCGAGCTGCGGCGGGCAGTCGAAGATGATCACGTCGTAATCGGCCTCGACCTCCTCCAGCGCCGCGGCCATGCGCGAAAAGAACGCGGGCTGCACGTTGTGGATCAGCGCCTGCGGCGTCTCATGCTCGAATTCCTGCAGGATCAGACCGCCCGGCGCCAGGTCCAGGCCGGTGAAATAGGTTTGCTGGATGATCTGGCGCAGGGGCAGGGGGTCATCATAGCGGATTGCGTCGTAAATCGTCCCTGTTTCGAGGAAATCGACCTCTGGCCGGTAGCCGAAAAGCGTCGTCAGCGACGCCTGAGGGTCGATATCCACCGCCAGCACCCGGTAGCCCTTGAGCGCCAGCCGCTGCGCGGTATGGATGGACGAGGTGGTCTTGCCCGAGCCGCCTTTGAAGTTCAGGAAGGACAGCACCTGCACCTTGTCGCCCTCGCGGCGGCCGCGCAGGTAGGTGCCCGGCGTCTTGGCCGAGGCATCCAGGATCTTGCGCATCTCCAGCAGATCGGCGGCGGAATAATGGCGCCGCCCGCCCGGTGTGGTGTGAACCTCGGGAAGTTTTCCGTCAAAATGCAGCTTGCGCAGAAAACTGGAGGAAATGCCCAGCATCTCCGCCGCTTCCCCGGGGCTGAACAGCCGCAGCTCCTTCCTTGCATCCGGCGCAAAACTCGCCAGCATATGGCTGTTGAGGGCCGCACTTAGGTTCTCCGCGTTTTCGCGGATTCGCTGATTGATGTGGAGTGCTACTGCCAACTGCTGCCCTCTCGGTAGTAACGCTGTTTTGCGTCAGCGCCTTATTTATCGTTTCTATACGCAATGCGAACAGCGTTTTGCAATAGATTCCTTCATTTACAGGTTGCAGACGTGTTTTCCGGATTTCTGCCGGATTGCGAAACCCGCGGCAAGTTTCGCCATAATAGACTGAAAATAAATACAAAATATGCTCGCCGCAGCGCCGGGGCAGGGGAGGGCGGGCCATCCCTGCGGCAGTTGGCAGAATCCGAAACGCCTGCCGGGGCCGAGTCGCACCGGATAAGGCGGCAGCATGAGTCTGCGGCAAACGGCGCTGATTAGGGCCTGTTTTTTCGAGGATGGCCTCCCGGATCGGCGCGCCGCCGCGCCGGGCCGGCCTGCCGCGGGCCTGAAATCCGGTGCCTGACCGCAAGCCGCAGCGGAATTCGGCGGGAAAGGCATTTTCCACAACTAAAAATGAGGGAATCCTTGTTCTGCACTCGTCATGCGAGTGCGACAGTCCATTAGTTAAAGGAGAATAAAATGGAACGTAACAGCATCCTCACACATATGCGGGCCATTGAAGACAGGTTCAACGCCGAGGGCCTGACGCTTTACGTGTGCACCGATCCCGAAGAGCTGCCGGCGCTTCTGGAGGATGTGGGAAAGAAGCAGGTTCACCCGATGTCCGAAGTCAGCGCCGAGGAACTGAGGTCGGGGCGGGCGCTCTGGCTGTTCCTGAAGCGGCAGGACCGTTGCATCACCTGCATTTCGGCCAAGAGTGTGGACCTTGGCGGCAAGGACTTCGGAAATTACTTCCGCGGCCTTGCGGCTTCCCGCTACAGCAACCGCGATCAGGTGGTGGAGAGCGTTTCGCAGCCGCTGGTCGATGAGCTGCGGGGCAGGCTGATCTACTTTGGCGGGATCGAGGTCGCGCCGGACGAACGCGGCGGCATCCGGCGGCTGGGCGATTTCGCCCAGTATGTGAAACTGCTGGCCGCCACGCGGTGGGACTTTGACTGGATGTACACGATCATTGCCTACAAGCACCGCCGCCTGGCCGATGATTACGGCTTTAACGGCAAATACCGCAACGCGATTTCCTGGGCGGATCCGGTGCCCGAAGGGCTGGCGAACGATCAGATGATCCTAGGCCTCAACGCAGTCCACTTCTCGCATATTGTCAGCAGTGTCGAGCCAGGTAATCTTTGAGAAAACGGCCGTGACCGGCTCCCCCCGGGGGCCGGTCACCCGCATGGTCACCTTGCGGTAGCCGCCGCGCACCCGCAGCCCCTTGATGATCACGTCCAGCTCCTCGTCGGTGACGATATACGGCACCTCGCTCAGCATCCTGTGCGAGTGCATCGCGCGCGCGATGACCCGTTCCTTGAAGGATCCGACGATGCGGTAGAAATCCCGGTTCCCGGCCAGCATCAGCCGTTCTGCGGCGGCGCTGCGCTTGCCGATCTGGATCGGGTGCATGATCCGGTCGGTGGCCTCAAGAGGCTCGTAAAGATCGACCTGATCCTCGAACCACTCCCAATTCCGCAACAGCCCCGCCTCCTGGTGGAACCAGTCCAGAATGTGGTCCGTGGTCACGTTGAACCCCGCCCTGGAGCAGGCGGCAAGTTCCGTATTGGCGGCCTCGGCCGCGCGCCAGCGGTTGAGCCGGGCTGCGGAGGCCTGGCTGCCGCCGGGCAGCTCGAAAAAGAACTGAATGGGAATGCACAGGCCGGCCGACAGCAGCGCCAGCGAGGATGCCGGAATTTCGCGGTTGTTCCGCATCTGGCTTCGCAGAGTGCCGTAGTTGATCCCGGAGATTGTGCAGGCTGTCTTCAGTCTGACACCTGCGATCTTGCAGGCGGCATCAATGCGGTCGGCAATCATATGCACCTCAAAAGTTTACATATGTGAATTATTAAACCAGTAGTTGACACCTATCAGCCAAAGCATCAACAATCAATGCGTGTATCGTAGTTATCAGCGGGCGAGTTACCTGTGGAATGGACGAACGAAAAAGCGCATCAGGCCGGGGGACGCGGACGGGACGTGTCCCGGCGCGAGCTTGAACTGCTGAGGAAGGCAAGCGAAGCGTCGGGGAGGAGCCTGGGCTTCTGGTCCGATTTGACCGAAGGGCTGGACCAGAGGGCGATCGCCCTGCTGGTGTCGCGGGCTCATATGGTTTCGCCGGACGGCTCTGCCGCGCCCGATACGCTGGCGCAGGACCAGCGCGAGGTGCTTGCCATGCTGTCGCAGGTCGGCCACCGCGACCGCGGGGTGTTTCTGCGGGCGCTGCGCGGGCTTATCGACCTGCGCAAGGGGCGGCTGAACTAGGCCGCGCAGGCCAGCCCCGCAGGGGCTGCGCTGCGCAAAGAGCCGGCCGTTTCCCGCCATACCCCTTGACCGGGCTCGATATTTGGGCACCAAAGTTCTTTCGCTGGCTCATACTGGCCGGGGCGAACGAATCTGCATGGAGAAGCCTATGGCTCAGGAGCATCCCATTTACGGCCGGATCGACGGCCCCATCGTGATCATCGGCTTCGGTTCGATCGGCAAAGGCACGCTGCCCCTGATCGAACGCCATTTCGAATTCGATGCCGCCAAGCTGACGGTGATCGAACCCGACGCCGCCAAGGCGAATTTCCTGCGCCAGCACAGCATCAACCACCTGCAGGTCGCGCTGACGCCGGACAACTACAGGGAGGTGCTGGGCGGCCTGTTTGCCGAGGGCAAGGGGTTTTGCGTAAACCTGTCGGTGGACACCTCGTCGCTTGAGCTCATGACCTTCATGCGGGAGCTGGGCGTGCTGTATATCGACACGGTGGTGGAGCCCTGGGCGGGCTATTATTTCGGCACCTCCGACAATGCGGCCCGCACCAATTACGCGCTGCGCCAGGCGGTCAGGGATGAAAAGGCGCGCAACCCCGGCGGCACCACCGCTGTCAGCTGCTGCGGCGCCAATCCCGGCATGGTCAGCTGGTTCGTCAAGGAGGCGCTGCTGACGCTGGCCCGCGACACCGGCCGCGAGGTTGAGACCCCCGCCAGCCGCGAGGGCTGGGCGCGGCTGATGCAGTCGCTGGGCGTCAAGGGCGTTCACATCGCCGAACGGGATACCCAGGCCCGCCGGGTGCCGCGCGCCCGCGGCACCTTCGTTAATACCTGGTCGGTCGAGGGCTTCATCGCAGAGGGCTTCCAGCCTGCCGAGCTGGGGTGGGGCACCCATGAAACCTGGTTCCCGGAGAACGGCCACCGCCAGGACAGCGGCTGCCAGGCCGCCATCTGGCTGGAACGTCCGGGCGCGATCACCCGGGTGCATACCTGGTGCCCGACGCCGGGGCCGCAGTTCGGCTTTCTGGTCACCCATAACGAGGCGATCTCGATCTCGGACTATTACACCGTCGGAGCGGGGGCTGATCCGGAGTACCGCCCGACCTGCCACTATGCCTATCACCCCTGCGACGACGCGGTGCTGAGCCTGCATGAGCTGTTCGGCTCCGGCCAGCAGCAGGAGCGGCACCACATCCTGACGGAGGATGAGATCATCGAGGGCATCGACGAGCTGGGCGTGCTGCTTTACGGCCATGAAAAGAACGCGCTCTGGTTCGGCTCCCGGCTGTCGAACGAGGAGGCCCGCGACCTGGCGCCCTATCAGAACGCGACCGGGCTGCAGGTCACCTCGGCGGTGCTGGCAGGCATGGTCTGGGCCCTGGAAAACCCCGAAGCGGGGATCGTCGAGACGGACGAGATGGACCACGCCCGCTGTCTTGAGGTGCAGCGCCCGTATCTGGGCCCGGTGGAGGCGCATTACACCAGCTGGACACCGCTGCAGGACCGCTGGGCGCAGTTCCCGGAAGATATCGACGAAAGCGATCCCTGGCTGTTCCGGAACGTGCTGGCGAGCTGACCGCGCGGCGGCGCGCCACAGGCGCGCCGCCGGCTGTTCCTTGCCCGGCTGCCAGTCCCGCCACATCAGACAGGTATTGGCGCCCGGCGAGGCGAAAGACACCCTGAACTTGCGGTGATGCACCCGTCCCGCGTTGTGCAGGCGCATTGCGCTGGCCTCAAGGGCGGGGTGGCGTGTCTGGCCGCAAGCTGCATCCCCGCGCCTGTGATATCCGGTCTGGCGTTCAAAGGTGTTTTGCTCATATTGAAATGAGGACCGCTCATCCGAACCACTTGCCAGGAGCTGCAGATGTCGCGCCGCCATTACAACCTGCCGCCGCTCACCACGCTGGCCGCGTTCGAGGCGGCCGCCCGGCATCTGAGCTTCAAGAACGCGGCGCAGGAACTGTCCGTCACCCCCGGCGCGGTCAGCCATCAGGTGAAGGCGCTGGAGGCGGAGCTGCAGGCGCCGCTGTTCCAGCGCAAGCACCGGGGCGTGGAGCTGACGGAGGAGGGGGAGGCGCTGTTTGAAACCCTGGCGTCGTCCTTTTCCAAGATCTCGCTGAGCCTCAAGACCATCCGCGACCGGCAGACCGGGGATACCGTGACCATCGGCTCGACCTCGGCTGTGGCGTCGCTGTGGCTGTCGCCCTCGGTGGTGCGGTTCTGGCGCAAGCATCCGGATGTGAACGTCAACCAGATCGTCAACGACCGGCCCCTGCGCAGTATGCCGGACGTGGATTTCTATATCCGCTACGGGCGCGAGCGGGACAGCCGCGTAGAGCAGACCGAACTCTACCGCGACCATCTGGTGCCGGTCGGCAATGCGGAGCTGGCGGGGAAGCTCACCGGCTGCCCGCTGGAGGAGCTGGCGCAGCAGCGGCTGTTGCATCTGGAGTCCGATGACAAGAGCTGGACCACCTGGGCCGACTGGTTCCAGCAGCTGGGCTATAGCGGCCCCATCGCGCCGGGCGTGCGGGTGAACAATTACGCGGTGGCGCTGCAGGCGGCGCAGGACGGGGTGGGGCTGGTGCTGGGCTGGCAGCGGCTGCTCAATCCCTTGCTGGCGGGCGGCCAGCTGGTGCCGATCGGGCCGCATGTGCTGGCGGCGCCGCACGGGTTCCATCTGGTGGGCCGGCCGGACGCGGAACTGTCGGAATCCGCCCGTTTGCTGCGCAATTGGGTCATTGACGAGATCCATCAGGGATCAGGTGAGCTGATCTAATCCCAGCGCGAAAATTCCTGCTATTGAGTGAATCCGCTCTCTCCCTTCAATGGCGCAAAACGCGCACATCTTTTTCATGCCTTGGAGAGACCCAGATGAACAAGCATGACCCGCTTGCCGCGGTGATGGCTCCGGTCAACGTCGCAAACGGCCTGCCGAACGCCCATTACATCGACCCCGCCGTCTTTGCCGAAGAGAAGCGCTCGGTGCTGTTCAAGAACTGGTCGGGCATCGGCTTTGGCAAGGACGTGCCGGAGCCGGGCTATGCCAAGCCGGTGGATTTCCTTGGTATGCCGCTCTTGATCGTGCGCGACAAGGACGGCGAGGTCGGCGTGTTTCAGAACACCTGCCGCCACCGGGGCATGATCCTGGTCGAGAAGCCCGGCAAGATCCGCGGCGCCATCCGCTGCGCTTATCACAGCTGGTGTTATGGCCTTGATGGCCGCCTGGTCTCCACCCCCCACGTTGGCGGCCCCGGGAACAACAAGCATGAAGATATCAAGCTGGACGAGCTGGGCCTGGTGCGCATCCGCTCGTATGTCTGGCGCGACGTGGTGTTTGTGAACGTCGACGGCACCGCGCCGGAGTTCGAGGAGGCCCATGCCGACCTGCTGGAGCGCTGGAAGGAGTTTGAAACCCCGGTGCATCACGGCGGCGCGGATTCCGGCTTCAAGCTGGAGGTGAAGACCAACTGGAAACTGGCGGTCGAGAACTACTGCGAGAGCTATCACCTGCCCTGGGTGCATCCGGGCCTCAACAGCTATTCCCGGCTGGAGGACCATTACAACATCGAGGTGCCGGGCAAGTATTCCGGCCAGGGCACCCTGGTCTACCGCCAGCTGAAGGGCGAAAACGGCGAGGTGTTCCCCGATTTCGAGGGTCTCAGCAGCAAATGGGACGAGGGCGGCGAGTATACCGCGGTTTATCCGAATGTGCTGTTGGGAGTGCAGCGCGACCATGCATTCGCGATCATTCTGGAGCCGGTCGACACCGAGAACACTGTCGAGCACATCGAACTTTACTACGCCAAAACCCCGGAAGAGACCCCGGAGCTGGACAACCTGCGCACCGAGAATGCGAAGCTGTGGAAGACCGTGTTCGAGGAAGACGTCTTTGTCGTCGAGGGCATGCAGAAGGGCCGCCACGGCGAGCTGTTCGACGGCGGCCGGTTCTCTCCCGCGATGGACGGTCCGACCCATAATTTCCACGCCTGGGTGGCCGATCAGGTGACCAAAGGCCGCGAGGCATGAGTGCCTTTCTGAAAGACGGGCTGGCCAGGAATTTCCTGGCCGGTGCCTGGGTCGAGGGCGACGGCGGTGCGCGCATCACCGTTGAGGACCCGGGCAACGGCCAGCACGTGGGCGACTGCGCGCTGGCGGGCGAGGAAACCCTGGCAAAGGCGCTGGAGGCGGCGCGGACAAGTTTCGAGCGCGGCGACCTGAGCGCCATGAAACCCGCCAGGCGCGGCCAGCTGATGCAACGCATCGCGGCGGAGATCCGGGGCATTGCGGATGAGGGCGCAGAGCTGTTGTGCCGGGAAAGCGGCAAGAGCCTGAGCGCGGCGCATGACGAGTTTGAAGAGGCCGCGCAGTATTTCGAATACTACGGCGGCATGGCCGACAAGATCGAGGGCAAGTCGATCCCGCTCGGCCCCGATTACGCCGACTACACGGTTTGTGAGCCTTACGGCGTTTCTGCCCAGATCGTGCCGTGGAACTTCCCGGTGTCGATTGCGGCGCGGTCGCTGGCGCCTGCGATGGCGGCGGGCAATTCGGTGATCATCAAGTCGCCGGAACTGGACCCGATGGCGTTGGCGATGCTGGGCGTGGCGCTGGAACGTGCCGAAGTTCCCGCAGGCACGGTGTCGATCCTGAACGGTATCGGCGCGGACCTGGGCGCGCGGCTGGTGGAAAGCCCGGCGGTGGATCAGATCGTCTTCACCGGTTCGGTCCCGACCGGCCAGGCGATCCTGCGTGCCGCTGCAAATCCGGTGACGCCCGCGCTGATGGAGCTGGGCGGCAAATCCGCTGCGGTGGCCTTTGAGGACGCCAATCTGGACACGCTGATGTCCAGCTTGCAAAGCGGTATCTTCTACAACGCGGGTCAGGTCTGCTCTGCCATGTCGCGGGTGCTGGTGCACCGGTCGATCTATGGCGAGGCGGTGGAGCGTGCCGCCGCGCTGGCAAACGGCCTCAGCGTCGGGCATGGCTTGGAAAACCCGGGCCTGACCCCGGTGATCTCGGCCCGGCAGCTGGACGGCATCGAGACCCTGACCGCCACCGCCCGCCAAAGCGGCGCGCGCGCCGCCTCGGGCGGTGCCCGGCTGGAGCGTGAGGGGTATTTCATGGCGCCGACCATCCTGGCGGATGTGGACCCGGCAGCCCGGGTGGCGCAGGAGGAGATTTTCGGCCCCGTCACCTGCTTCACGCCCTTCGATACGGAGGCCGAGGCGATTGCCATGGCCAACGGCACCGAGTTCGGGCTGGTGGCCGGCGTCTTCACCCGCGATCTGGCGCGGGCGCACCGGGTGGCGAACCGTCTGCGGGCCGGACAGGTGTTCGTGAACGAATGGTTCGCGGGCGGCATCTCCACCCCGTTCGGAGGGGTCGGCAAATCGGGCTTCGGGCGCGAGAAGGGCTTGGAGGCGCTGTATAACTACGTGCGCACCAAGAACATCGCGATTTCGCTGAAGGGCTGAGCGGTGGAGCGCGCAGACCTCGACCGGGCGCTTCTGCAGGCGCATGAGGACAAGGAAAGCGCCGCGCTGGTCCGGCTCTATACGCTGGCCGGCGATCAGGCGGAGGACGCGGGCAATATCGACGCCGCCTGCTTTTACCTGACGCACGCCTTTGTCTTTGCGCTGGAGGCCGGGATGCCGGAGGCGAAGGCGCTGAACCGCCGCCTGGCGGCGCGGGACCGGGCGCATCCGCTGGAGCTGTGAGACGGGTTTCAGACCGCTGTGCCTGCACAGGCACCGGTCTGTTTGGCCGGCAGGGGAGGGCCGGCCAAAACAACTCGCGCCGCGGCAGGTCAGGGCGTGATCCGCAGCACCACCGCCGAGGGCAGCCTGAGGGGCGGGCCGGGGCGGCTGAATACGCAGTATTTGGTAGAATCAGTTTCTACGGCCTGTTGAGACTGGCAGGCACGCAGGACCGCCCGGACGGCGCCTGCGGCAACAGTGTTGCCGTTTCCGCCTGTCCGCTTTGACGGTTTCCCGAAGCCCGTGAGCGCCAACAGGCTGATAAAAGCGCGGTATGCACAGGAAATTGGGGAACAGGCCGGGGGACAGACTTGCCATTCGGTGCCGAATTTGATTCGAGTGCGCGGAAATCAGGACAGGCTGTGCAGGTGTGCGGAAAACGGCATTTTGTGCCTTTTCTTTGCCGCCGCTGCCGGAACGGGGTAAGAACCGCCTCGGGATTCGGCCTTGGAGGGACGTAGCGCAAATATGAAGACATTTAACTTGAGAAAGGGGCTGGATCTGCCGGTGACAGGCGCGCCGGAACAGACAATCCATCAAGGCCCCGCCATCACCTCGGTGGCCGTGCTGGGCCCCGACTATCTGGGTCTGAAACCCCGTATGCTGGTGCAGGAAGGCGATGCCGTCCAGCGCGGCACGCCGCTGTTCTGCCACAAGGACGCGGAGGAAGCCGTGATGGTGGCGCCGATGTCCGGCAAGGTCGTTGCGGTCAACCGCGGTGCGCGGCGGGTGCTGCAAAGCGTGGTGATCGAGGTTTCCGATGCCGCGGAC
Organism: Leisingera daeponensis DSM 23529; assembly: GCF_000473145.1. Lineage (NCBI taxonomy): Bacteria > Pseudomonadati > Pseudomonadota > Alphaproteobacteria > Rhodobacterales > Roseobacteraceae > Leisingera > Leisingera daeponensis. The sequence continues at coordinate 63,179 of NZ_KI421502.1, forward strand.
AAGGGCGTCGATTTCTCCGCCGTTGGCGATGCAGACACCGCCGAGGGCCTGACCGCCAAGCTGTGCGCGGCCGGCCTGTGGTCCGCGTTCCGCACCCGTCCCTACTCCAAGATGCCGGTGCCGGGGTCCAAGCCCGAGGCGATTTTCGTGACCGCGATGGACAGCGAGCCGCTGGCCGCAGATGCCGCAGTGATCATCAATGACGCTGCCGAGGCGTTCGAGGTGGGCCTGAAGGCCGTGACCCTGCTGACCAGCGGCACCACCTTCCTGTGCCAGAAGGCAGGCGACAGCATTCCCGGCGCCGGTCTCGCCGGTGTGGAAGCGGCCGCCTTTGACGGGCCGCACCCCAGCGGCCTGGCCGGCACCCACATCCACTTCCTGCATCCGGTGCGCGCGGACGATCAGGTCTGGACCGTGTCCTATCAGGACGTGATCGCCATCGGCCGCCTGCTGATGACCGGTCATCTGGACCCCTCCGTCGTGGTTGCGCTGGCCGGTCCCGCTGCGCGCGCGCCGCGTCTGGTCCGCACCGTGGCGGGCGCCTCCACCGAGGAGCTGACCCGCGGCGAGATCGCCGTGGACGGCCCGGTGCGGGTGATTTCCGGTTCGATCCTGTCGGGCCGCCATGCGGCGGGCCCGCTGGCCTATCTGGGCCGCTTTGCCCGCCAGGTCGCCATCATCGAGGAAGACCGCGAGCAGATCCCGATGGGCTGGATCCGCCCGATGCCCGGCAAATACGCCGTACAGCCGGTGCTGGGCTCTGCCCTCAGCCGCAAGCTGTTCAACCTGACCAGCAACCTGAATGGCGGCCGCCGGGCGATGGTGCCCACCGGCACCTTCGAGCGGCTGATGCCGCAGGACTACCTTCCGACGCAGCTGCTGCGCGCGCTGCTGGTGATGGACACCGACTCCGCTCAGGAGCTGGGCGCGCTGGAGCTCGACGAAGAGGACCTGGGACTCGTCGGCTTTGCCTGCCCGGCCAAGTACGAATACGGGCTGGCGCTGCGCGACTGCCTGACCAAGATTGAAAAGGAGGGCTGAGCCGGATGGGATTGCGCAGCTTCTTTGACAGGATCGAACCGCATTTCGAGAAGGGGGGCAAATACGAAAAGCTCTTCCCCGTCTACGAGATGGTGGAGTCCTTCCTTTACACCCCGAAAACCGTCACCACCGTGGCGCCGCATGCCCGCTCCTACATCGATATGAAGCGGATCATGACCTATGTGGTGATCGCCACCATCCCCTGCATCCTGTGGGGCATGTACAACACCGGCTTCCAGACCAACTCCGCGATTGCGATGCTGGGGGCGGATGCGGCCACCGGCTGGCGCGTTGCGGTGCTGCAGGCGCTGGGGATTTCGCTGGATGCGTCGAACCCGCTGGCCAATATCGCGCACGGGTTCCTGTATTTCCTGCCGCTTTATATCGTGACGCTGGTTGCGGGCGGCATCTTCGAGGTGATCTTTGCCACCGTGCGCGGGCATGAGGTGAACGAGGGCTTCCTGGTGACCTCGATGCTGTACACGCTGATCCTGCCGGCCTCGACGCCGCTGTGGCAGGTGGCGCTTGGCATCATCTTCGGCGTGGTGATCGGCAAGGAAGTGTTCGGCGGCACCGGCAAGAACTTCCTCAACCCGGCGCTGACGGGCCGTGCGTTCCTGTATTTCGCCTATCCGGCCAATATGTCGGGCGACAGTGTCTGGACCCCGGTTGACGGCTTCTCCGGCGCGACCGCGCTGGGTGTCACGGCCGCTGACGGCGTGCAGGCGCTGGCCGCCAAGGGCATCGAATGGTCGGACGCCTTCATCGGCACCATTCAGGGCAGCTTTGGCGAGACGTCGACGCTGGCCTGCGCCATCGGCCTGGCCTTCCTGCTGGCGACCAAGATCGCCAACTGGCGCCTGATCGCGGGCTGCCTGGGCGGCATGATCGGCTTCTCGGCGCTGCTGAACCTGATCGGGTCCGACACCAACCCGATGTTTGCGATGCCGTGGTACTGGCACCTGGTGCTGGGCGGCTATGCCTTTGGCCTGGTGTTCATGGTGACCGAACCCGTTTCGGCCAGCCACACCAACGCGGGCCGCTACATCTACGGTGCGCTTATCGGCGTGATGGTGGTGCTGATCCGGGTGCTGAACCCGGCCTTCCCGGAAGGCATGATGCTGGCGATCCTGTTCGGCAACGTCTTTGCGCCGCTGATCGACTACTTCGTCGTGCAAGCAAACATCAAACGGAGGGCGCGCCGCCATGGCTGATACCCAAAGCAAGGGCCTGATTGGCCGCTTCCTCGCCGCATCGCCGGATTCGGTTGGCAAGACCGTGTTCATCGCTGTTGCCGTCTGCCTGGTGGCCTCGATGATCGTGTCCACCGCCGCCGTGTCCCTGCGCCCGGTGCAGGAAACCAACAAGAAGCGCGACAAGCAGCTGAACGTTCTGCAGGTGGCTGGTCTCTATGAGCCGGGCCAGAATGTGGCCGAAGCCTTTGCCGCGTTCGAGCCGCAGGTGCTGGATCTGGAAACCAGCACCTTCACCGACCAGTTCGACGCGGCCACCTTTGACGGGCTGGCTGCTGCGCAGGACCCGGAGCTGAGCCGCGAGCTGGAGAACGACCCGGCCGGCATCGGCCGCCAGTCGCGCTACAAGACCGTGTATCTGCTGCGCGAGGAAAACGGCGATCTGGACAAGGTGATCCTGCCGATCCACGGCTATGGCCTGTGGTCCACCCTCTATGGCTTCATCGCGGTGGAGGAGAACGGCAACGACATCTATGGCCTGCAGTTTTACCAGCACGGCGAAACCCCGGGCCTGGGCGCCGAGGTGGACAACCCGCGCTGGAAAGCGCTGTGGCAGGGCAAGAAGCTGTTCGATGAAGACGGCGATCTGGAGATCACCGTGTCCAAGACCGTGCCGGCCGCCGGCCGCGAGCATTATATCGACGCCCTTGCCGGTGCCACGCTGACCTCTGCCGGGGTCGACAACCTGGTGCGGTTCTGGATGGGCGAAGAAGGCTACGGGCCGTTCCTCAAGTCACTGCAAGCGGGAGAGTTCTGATGTCCCAGAGCAAGAAAGACATGCTGATCGACCCGCTGGTCGACAACAACCCGATCACCCTGCAGGTGCTGGGCATCTGCTCGGCGCTGGCGGTGACCTCGTCGCTGCAGGTGGCCTTTGTGATGACGCTGGCGGTGACCTTCGTGACCGCGTTCTCGTCGATGTTCATCTCGATCCTCAGGAACCAGATCCCGGGCTCGATCCGGATCATCGTGCAGATGGTGATCATCGCCTCGCTGGTGATCCTGGTGGACCAGGTGCTGAAGGCCTATGCCTTTGAGATTTCGAAAACCCTGTCGGTCTTCGTCGGCCTGATCATCACCAACTGCATCGTGATGGGCCGCGCCGAGGCGTTTGCGATGAAGAACCCGCCGGTCGCGTCCTTCATCGACGGCGTGGGCAACGGCCTGGGCTACGGCCTGATCCTGATGCTGGTCGGTTTCATCCGTGAGCTGTTCGGCTCCGGCTCGCTGTTCGGCATCACCCTGCTGGAAACCGTGAACAACGGCGGCTGGTATGTCCCGAACGGTCTGCTGCTGCTGCCGCCCTCGGCCTTCTTCGTGATCGGCCTCCTGATCTGGGCCTTCCGCACCTGGAAGCCGAACCAGGTGGAAGAGCGTGAATACAAAATCCAAACCGTGGAGGCGCACTGATGGAAGGGCTGATTTCACTCGCCGTCAAGGCCATCTTTGTCGAAAACCTCGCGCTGTCCTTCTTCCTGGGCATGTGCACCTTCATCGCGGTGTCCAAGAAGATTTCCACCGCGCTGGGTCTGGGGATTTCGGTGATGGTGGTGCAGGCCATCACCGTGCCTGCCAACAACCTGCTGCTGACCTACCTCCTGAAACCGGGCGCGCTGGCCTGGGCGGGCTTTCCGGACGTGGACCTGACCTTCCTCGGCCTGATCTCCTATATCGGGGTGATCGCGGCGATGGTGCAGATCCTGGAGATGATCCTCGATAAGTATTTCCCGCCGCTCTACAACGCGCTGGGGATCTTCCTGCCGCTGATCACGGTGAACTGCGCGATCCTGGGCGGCTCGCTGTTCATGGTGGAGCGCGATTACAACTTTGCTGAGGCAGCCACTTACGGCCTCTCCTCCGGCTTCGGCTGGGCGCTGGCGATCACCGCGATGGCGGGCGTGCGCGAGAAGCTGAAGTATTCCGACGTGCCGGACGGCCTGCAGGGCCTGGGCATCACCTTTATCACCGCAGGTCTGATGGCGATGGCCTTCATGTCCTTCAGCGGCGTCAAACTGTAAGGAGAGCGCGGAAACATGGAAACTTTCACGCTCGGCGTTGTCCTGTTCACGGTGATCGTGCTGGCGCTGGTGGCCGTCATTCTGGCCGCCCGCTCCCGCCTGGTCTCCACCGGCAACGTCAACATCACCATCAACGGTGAAAAAACCATCTCGGTGCCCGCGGGCGGCAAGCTCTTGCAGACGCTGGCGGCAGAGAAACTGTTCGTCCCCTCCGCCTGCGGCGGCGGCGGCACCTGCGCGCAGTGCCGGGTGCGGGTGCATTCCGGCGGCGGCTCGATCCTGCCGACCGAGGAAAGCCACATCACCAAGCGCGAAGCCGCCTGCGGCGACCGGCTGTCCTGCCAGGTTGCGGTCAAGCAGGACATGGATATCGAAGTCCCCGAAGAGGTCTTCGGCGTCAAGAAATGGCGATGCAAGGTGCGCTCCAACGAAAACGTGGCGACCTTTATCAAGGCGCTGGTGCTGGAGCTGCCCGAAGGCGAGGACGTGAATTTCCGCGCCGGCGGCTACATCCAGATCGAAGCGCCGGAGCATCAGCTGGCCTATACCGATTTCGACATCCAGGAGGAGTATCGCGAGGATTGGGACCGCTTCAATCTGTGGCAGTACAAATCCGTGGTGGATGAGCCGGTCGAGCGCGCCTATTCGATGGCGAACTACCCGGACGAGAAGGGCATCATCATGCTGAACGTCCGCGTCGCCTCGCCGCCGCCGGGCAGCAGCGACATTCCGGCGGGCAAGATGTCGTCCTACATCTTCAACCTGAAACCGGGGGATGAGGTCACCATTTCCGGGCCGTTCGGCGAATTCTTCGCCCGCGACACCGAAAAGGAGATGGTGTTCATCGGCGGCGGCGCCGGCATGGCGCCGATGCGCAGCCACATCTTCGACCAGCTGAAGCGCCTGAAGACCAACCGCAAGATCAGCTTCTGGTACGGCGCGCGGTCGAAGAAAGAGATGTTCTTTGTCGAGGACTTCGACCAGCTCGCAGCGGAAAACCCGAACTTCGAATGGCACGTGGCCCTGTCGGACCCGCAGCCGGGCGATGACTGGGACGGCTACACCGGCTTCATCCACAACGTTCTGTATGAGGAATACCTCAAGAACCATCCGGCGCCGGAAGACTGCGAATTCTACATGTGCGGTCCGCCGATCATGAACCAGTCGGTGATCAACATGCTGCTGGACCTGGGCGTGGACCGCGAGGACATCATGCTCGACGATTTCGGCGGCTGAGCCGGACCCCGAAGCGGAAAATCAAAAGCCCCGGATGGAGACATCCGGGGCTTCGCCGTTTGGAGCGGATCGGCCGCCGTGGGGCAGATCCTGCTCTAGGCCGGCACGGCAGTCCCGATCTTGTTCCAAAGCTCATCGGCAACCACACCTATTGCCTGGTCCCTGCGCCGCATCTTGAAAATCATCGTCCGGCGTAAAGGAAACCCTTCCAGGTTCAGGGGAAGCAAGGCCCCGGACCGCCGTTCGTCCTCCGTCATGTGATCCGGCAGGCCGCCCCAGCCGAGACCGGCGAGGATCACCTTTTTCTTGGCCGCGAGATCGGAAACTGTCCATTTCAAGCCCCCGGGCAACAGATCGCGGCTCTGTTCATGCGCAGCGCCGCCGGTGCCGGCGGCGACCACCTGCACATGGCTTTGCATTTCGGATGCCGACAAGGCGCGGGACCCGGCGGGCAGGTTCAAGGCGGGGCTGGCCACCGGCCGGATCGTGACCTCCGCAACCGGCTCTGCCTCCACGTCGTCCAGCGGCACCCCGTCAAGGGAGGCAAGCGCGATATCCGCCTTGCCCTCCATCAGCCGGGCAATCGGGCCGCCCATCATTTCCATGCGCAGCCGGAGGTGGGTCGCCGGGTGGCGCCGCCCGGTCTCGGCAAGCGCCGGCAGCAAAGGGTCCAGATCCATGGTGGCACTGACGGCAAGTGTCAGTTCCGGTTCTTCGCGGGCGCGCAGCCGGGCGGCGGTCGTCCGCAGCCCCTGCATCTGCCGCAGAACCCGCGATGCCTCGCGGTAGAAGATTTCGCCCGCCGGGGTGAGCGCGGGGCGGTAGGCTTCGCGGCTGAACAGCTCCAGCTCCAGTTCCTCCTCCAGCTGCCGGATGGTGTGGCTGATGGCGGACTGCGACTTGTTCAGGCGCTCCGCGGCTCCGCGGAAGGTGCCGGTCGAGACGATCGCCTCAAGGGCAAGGAGCTGGCCGTGTTTCATCAGGTGTCAACATGATATGTTTTTGCAATCGTTATCTTGAAAACTCGATATTATCAATCAATCATATCGGGAGGTAGTCAGGGGGCATCACTGCAACAGGAGACTGTCATGAAACTCTACTACAAACCCGGTGCCTGCCCGCTGGCCAGCCATATCGCCCTGTATGAAACCGGCCGCCCGTTTGACATCGAAGCGGTCGATACCGCGGCGGGACGGACCGAAAGCGGTGCGGATTACCGTGCGATCAACCCCAAAGGCTATGTTCCGGCCCTGGGCCTGGACGATGGCAGCATCCTGACCGAAGGGGCGGCGGTTTTGCAGTATATCGCGGACAGCCACCCGGAGGCAGGTCTGGCGCCGGCGGCGGGCACCTTGGCCCGGGCCCGGATGCAAGAACAGCTCAACTGGATCGGGAGCGAGCTGCACAAGGCCTTTAGCCCGCTGTTCCGCGAGGACACGTCCGAAGCCGGCAAAGACGACGCGCGCAGCGCTGTTGCGGGCAAGTTCGATTTTATCGAGGCCCAGCTGGCGGATGGCCGCGAGTGGCTGGTCGAGGGCCGGTTTTCGGTGGCGGATGCCTATCTGTTCGTGGTCTCGAACTGGGCGAACTTCACCGGCATCGACCTGGCCCGCTGGCCCAATCTGGCCGCCTTTGTCGGCCGCAGTGCTGCCCGCCCGTCGGCCCAGGCTGCAATGCGCGCAGAGGGGCTGATCCAGTGACGCCCGCCGGCCACAAACAGGTCGGCGCACTGATGGAGGCCTATTTCGAGGGCCTCCATCAAGCCGACAGCGCCCTGCTGCGCAAGGTCTTCCACCCGCAGCTGGCCTACATCTGCGCCACCGAAGGCGACGAGCTGTATCTGGATCTTGAGACTTACATGGCCCGCGTCGACGGGCGTGTGCCGCCGGCCAAACGCGGCGACCCGCGCGAGGAGGAGATTCTGGAGATTGCCTTTGCCAGCGGCCGGCTGGCCCGTGTCAGCGCCCGGATGACCATGATGGGGCGGGATTTCCACGACCTGCTGACCCTTGTCCGCTACGGTGCCGAATGGCGTATCGTGGCCAAAGTGTTTTCCTATGTTCCGCGAAAGGACTGAACGATGCCTTATGTGAATATCAAAGTGACCCGCGAGGGCGGCCCCGAAGGCACCGGCCCCAGCGCAGACCAGAAGGCGCAGCTGATTTCCCGGGTCACGGGCCTGCTGCAGGACGTTCTGGGCAAGACCCCGGCGACCACATTTGTGGTGATCGACGAGGTCGCGCTGGAGGACTGGGGCGTCGGCGGCCTGCCGGTGCAGGAGTACCGGAAGCAGGCGCAATGAAGACGCGGCTGACAGAGGCGCTGGGGATCACCTGTCCGGTGATCCAGGCGCCGATGGCCTTTGCGGCGGGCGGCGCGCTGGCCAGCGCTGTCAGCACTGCCGGCGGGCTGGGCATGATCGGGGGCGGTTACGGAGATGCCGGGTGGATCGAACAGCAGTTCGCCATCGCCGCGGGCGCCCGCGCCGGCTGCGGGCTGATCACCTGGAAGCTGGCGGAACAGCCGCACCTGCTGGAGCGGGTGCTGGCGCAGGACCCGGCGGCGGTTTTCCTGTCCTTCGGCGACCCGGCGCCGTTTGCGCCCGCGATTCGGCAGGCCGGCGTGCCGCTGATCTGCCAGGTCCAGACCCTGCGCGATGCGCAGCAGGCGCTGGAGTGCGGTGCCGACATCATCGTCGCCCAAGGGGCGGATGCCGGCGGCCATGGCGAGGCCCGCGGCACCTTTGCCCTGGTGCCCGAGATCGCGGACGAGATCGCGCGCCAGAACAGCCAGGCGCTGCTGTGCGCCGCAGGCGGCATCACGGACGGGCGCGGCCTTGCCGCGGCCCTGATGCTTGGCGCGGACGGGGCGGTGATCGGCACCCGGTTCTGGGCCTCGCGCGAGGCGCTGGTGCATCCGCGCATTCTGGACCGCGCGCTGGCGGCAACGGGGGATGACACCATCCGCACCCGGGTGGTGGACGTGGTTCGCGGCCTGGACTGGCCCGGCCGTTACAACGTCCGCGTTCTGCGCAATCCCTTTATCCAGAAGTGGCACGGGGCAGAGGACGCCTTGCAGCTGGAAGCGGGCGCTGAAGCGGCCAAATGGGCGGCGGCTCAGGAGGCGGGGGATCCGGACATCGCAACCGCCATTACGGGCGAAGGCATCGGCATGATCCGCTCGGCGCCGCCTGCGGGGGATATTCTGGCGAGCCTCATGACGGACGCGCGGCAGTGCCTTGCCAGGGCGGCGTCCGCCGCCGGGCGGGCAAGCTCCTTGACCTGACCGCCTGCGCCCCGTGTCCGGCAGGGCGCGGGGCGGCCGGGTGCCGGTTGGGCAGTGCGCCCTAGCCGACGATCATCTGTTTCATGCGCAGGGCCTCATACTCCAGCTCCTGCAGGCGGAAGTTCACAACGTCGCCCACCGTGATCATCCCGCACAGGCGGTCGTCCTTCACCACCGGCAGGTGGCGGAAGCGGCCCTCGTTCATCACCTTGGCGACGTCGATCAGCAGGTCGTCCGGTTTGCAGGTCTTGACCTCGCGGGTCATGATGTCCTCGACCAGCTGCGGCAGGGTGTGGCCCGGCGTTTCCGCCAGCCGCCGCACGATGTCGCGCTCCGACAGGATGCCCTGCAGCGCGCCGTTCTGGTCGGTCACCACCAGCGCGCCGATGCGCTTGTCGCGCAGCGCCTCCACCGCATGGCCGACGGTGTCGTTCGGACGGATCGCATAAATCGCGTCGCCCTTGGCCTCCAGTAGCTTCGCAACGGTCGACTGGCCGTGCGACAAGTTCGACTCGGCCGACTGGCTGTGGCTTTGCTGCCCGGCCTTGTCGCCCCGGGTCGGAGGCTGGTATGAGAACGGTGCCATGCGCGGGTCTCCTCCTATCCTGCATCAGGTCATGCCCCCATCTTAACGGCGGATTGCCATCCGGGAAGGGGCGAAATGACGCGAGCGCTAACAAAGGCCGGAAAACAACATGTTCGAATCCCTCTACCTGACCCCCGTCACCGGCGTGCTGACCGTGTTCGTGGTGGTGGTCTGCGGCCATCTGTACCGGCAGAACTGGAAGACCCAGCCGCCCGATGCGCGGCTGAGGGCCTGGCTGTTCGGGGTGCCCGCGGCGCTTGGCCTTCTGGCGCTGGCCTTTCTGCCGCTGAAGTTCTGAGGCTGCGTTTGACTCTGGCGCGGGGCAGGGGCATAGCAGCGCCAGATTTATCCCCGGAGGTTGACCAATGCCCAGACGGTTCCTGCTTGCCCTGATCCTGCCCGCGGTGCTGCTGGTGTCCGGCTGCTGGTTCGGCAGCGAACCGGAGGAGGTGCGCCTGTCGGGCCAGACCATGGGCACCACCTACAGCGTGATCGCGATTGGCGAGCATCTGGACCAGGAGGCGCTGGCGGCGGAGGTGGAGGCCACCTTGGCGGCGGTGAACGCCAAGATGTCGAACTGGGATCCGGCGTCGGAAGTGTCCACCTTTTCCGCCGCGCGCAGCACCGCGCCGGTGCGGGTGTCGCCGGAGTTTGCCCATGTGCTGGCGGCGGCCAACGACGTGCATGAAAAGACCGGCGGCAAGTTCGACGTGACGCTTGGCCCGCTGATCGAGCTGTGGGGCTTCGGCCCGCGCAAGCCGGAGGATCCGGTGCCGTCGGATGCGGCCATCGCCAAAGCGCTGGAGGGCGTCGGGCAGGCGCGGCTGCTGACGCTGGATGCAGGGGCCGGCACCCTGAAGAAATCCGCGCCGGAGACCGGGATCAACCTGTCGGCCATTGCCAAGGGATACGGTGTCGATGCGGTGGCGCAGACGCTGCAGGGCTTTGGCGTTGAGAACTACATGGTGGAAATCGGCGGCGATCTGGTGACCAAGGGGCAAAACGCCAAGGGCGAGGCCTGGCGCATCGGCATCGAGAAACCGGATGCGGCGGCGCAGACGGTGCAGCTGATCGTGCCGGTCAGCAACCTGGGCCTGGCGACCTCCGGCGATTACCGCAATTATTTCGAGCATGAGGGCCAGCGCTATTCCCACATCCTTGACCCGGTTGCCGGGCGGCCGGTGACGCACCGCACCGCCTCGGTCACGGTGATCGCGGAAAACGCGATGCTGGCGGATGCCTGGGCGACCGCGATGCTGGTTCTGGGCAGCGCGGACGGGCTGAAGCTGGCGGAGCAGCATAAACTTGCCGTGTTTTTCATCGATCGGGACGTGCAAGCCGGCGAAGATGCCTATATTACCTCTGCAAGCAGCGCTTTCGAGGCGCTGACCGGAAACTGAGCCGCGTACTGAGCGACATCGCGAGGGACCCCAATGAGCACCTTTCTATTGGCCTTTATCCTGCTGCTGATCGTGACCCTGGGCATGTCGCTGGGGGTGATGCTGATGGGCAAGAAGATCAAGGGCAGCTGCGGCGGCCTGAATGCGATTTCCGGTGCCGACAAATGCGTGGTCTGTTCCAAGGACATCGACCCGGACAGCCCGCTGCGCGACAAGCTGCAGTGCAAGCGCGCCCGCCGGATGGTGGAGCAGATGCAGGAAGAACAGGCATGAGGCCAAGGCTGCGGTCAGGGCTGCGGCACGGCGCGGGCAGCGTCCGCGCCGCCAAGGGGCGGGCCGGTCCGCGGCGTGCGGAACACGGTTTCACCTTACTCACTCTCAGGGTCTGACTCTGCCGCCTCCAAGGCCGCGGCCGCGCTGGCCGGGGGCTGATCGGGCGCCCAGCCCTTGCCCAAGGCGATCTGCAGCCGGGACCAGGCCAGCGCCAGGTCGCGGCGGGCGGCGATCAGGCCCAGCTCGTTGTCGCGCAAGGCTTCCTCGGTGTTCAGAAGGTCGAACAGGGTGATTTCATTGGCCCGGAAGGTTTCGCGCGCAAGATCGGCAACCTTGCCGCCCAGTCCGACCGCCTGCGCCTGCGCTGCGGTGCGCTCGCGGGCGGCCCTCAGCGCGCTTTGCTGCGCCTGCACCTCCTCCACCGCGCCGCGCACCGCTGCGCGGTAATCGTATTCCGTGGCCTTGGCCTCGGCGATGGCGCGCTCGTGGAACGCGCGCAGAACCGGGCGGTTGAACAGCGGCAGCCGCAGCGACGGGCCGATCTGGTAGAGATCGGGCAGGCCGCGGAATGCCTCGATGGAGCCGGTGACTTCGAGCGACGGGTAAAGCTCCGCCTCGGTGACACCGATACTGGCGGTGGCGCTGCGCAGCTGGGCTTCGGCCAGCAGCACATCGGGGCGGTTGCGCAACAGGCTGGCAGGCACCCCAAGCTCGGGCTGGGTTGAGGGATGGGGCTGGCCGGAACTGTTCTGCATCATCGCAAACACCTCGGAGGCGTCGCGGTCCAGCAGCGTGGCCAGGGCAAACACGGCAGCCTCATAGCCGGAGATGAAGCCGGGAAGATCCGCCTTGGCGCTGGCGACCTGCAGCTTGGTGCGCTCCAGATCCAGGGCAAGGACGGCGCGGGCGGCCTTCAGCTCCTCCACCGTGGCCAGGATCTGCTGGCGCAGCTCGATCGTCTTGCGGGTGACGGCGGCGCCGCGCTGGAAAAACCGCGCCTCGATATAGGTGCGGGTGATCGCGTCGATGATCGCCAGCCGGGTGGTGGCCATCTGGTAGAACTGCGCGTCGCGGTCTGCGACCGCCCGTTCGGAGCGTCGCTGGAAGCCGCCGAACAGGTCGAACACATAGGTGGCGCCGATTTCGGCGGAATCGAGACTGGTTGAACCGTCCTGCGATTCCCGGCGCGAAAAGACCGAACTGCCCTCCAGATCGCCGCGCACCTGCTCCGGGCGGCCGCTGGCGCGGCGCACCGCCTCAGCCGCCTTGAGGCGCTGGCGGGCGGATTTGATATCCAGGTTCTGCGCCAGCCCGGCCGCCACCAGCCGGTCCAGGGCGGCATCGTTCAGCCCCTGCCACCAGGTCTCTGCCGCGCCCTGCGCGGTGGCAAAGGAGCGGGTCTGGTAATAGCTGGCCGGCACGGCGAAGGCGGGACGCTGGTAATCCCGGCCCGCGACGGTGCAGCCGCACAGGAGAGTTCCGGCCAGCAGCACGGAACGGGCTGTCCAATTGGATCTGCTCATGGCTTGCCTCTGGGCGCCCAGTCTGATGCGGGCGTTCCCGGAATCATAGGCAGCACCGGGCGGCGCCGCGAAGACCTTCCTGCCGCCGGCCGCGGCTTTGTCCGGCACTGATGCGCGCGGCCCACAGGCCGGAGGCTGCGGAAATCCGGGCGGGCCTGCCGTTTTTGCCCCCTCCGGCCCGGCCAAGGCGGGTCATCCTGCCAGCCCAGTCAGCAGCGCGCCGCGCCAGACAGGAGACGGCCCGCCCGCCCGCGCCTGCGCTTGACGCATGCAAGGGGCAGGTCCACTGTTTGCCGGTGCGCAGGCTGAACCCCAGCCGCGGCGCCGCCGACGGCAGCCCTTTGGGACAGCTGAACCGCAATTGCGACGTGAAAGTGAGAACAACCTGATGGACCTGCAAAAATTCTATATCGGCGGCGCCTGGGTGACGCCGCATTCGACCCGGGAATTCCCGGTGATGAACCCGGCAACGGAGGAGCGGATCGGCACGATCATCCTTGGCGACGAAATGGATGTGGATGCGGCCGTCGCGGCCGCCAGGGAGGCTTTCGGCAGCTACTCGCGGACCTCGCGGGAGGAGCGGATCGCGCTGCTGGAGAAGCTGCTGGAAATCAGCATGGAGCGGCGCGAAGTGCTGGCGCAGGCGATGCGGGCCGAAATGGGCGCGCCGATCACGATGGCGCGCGAGGCCCAGGCCGATTCGGGGATCGGGCATCTGGAAGCCATCCTGGAGGCGCTGAAAGCACAGGACCTGCGCGAGACGCTGCCCAACGGCGACATCCTGGTGCGCGAGCCGATCGGGGTCTGCGGCCTGATCACGCCCTGGAACTGGCCGGTGAACCAGATCGCGCTCAAGGTGCTGCCGGCGCTGGCCACGGGCTGCACCTGCGTGCTGAAACCGTCGGAGCATACGCCGGTCTCGGCCGAGGTGTATGCCCAGATGATCCATGACGCGGGCTTTCCGGCGGGGGTGTTCAATCTGATCCACGGCGACGGCCCGACCGTTGGCGCAGGCCTGTCGCGGCATCCCGGTATCGACATGATGTCCTTCACCGGTTCGACCCGGGCGGGCATCGCGGTGTCCAAGGACGCAGCCGATACCGTCAAGCGGGTGACGCTGGAACTGGGCGGCAAATCCCCGAACCTGGTGTTTGCCGATGCCGACCTGGAGGAGAGGGTCACCGCCTCGGTTCTGGAATGCTTTTACAACACCGGGCAAAGCTGCGATGCGCCGACCCGGATGCTGGTGGAGCAAAGCTGCTACGATCAGGTGCTGGAAATCGCCACGGCGGCGGCGCAGGGCCAGGCCGTCGGCGACCCGGAAGAGGAGGGCGATCACATCGGCCCGATGTTCGACCAGATCCAGTTCGACCGGGTGCAAAGCATGATCCAGACCGGCATCGACGAGGGCGCCACCGTGCTGGCCGGCGGGCTGGGCCGGCCGGACGGGCTGGACGCGGGCTGGTATGTGCGCCCCACCGTCTTTGCCGATGTGACCAATGACATGGCCATCGCCCGGCAGGAGATCTTCGGCCCGGTGCTGGTGATCATCCCGTTCGAGGACGAGGAGGACGCGATCCGCATCGCCAATGATACCCCTTACGGGCTGGCGGCCTATCTGCAGACCGGCGATCCTGACCGCGCCGAGCGGGTGGCCGCCCGGCTGCGCGCGGGCGCTGTGCATATCAACGGCGGCGGCTTCAATTACGGCTCGCCCTTCGGCGGCTACAAGCAGTCCGGCAATGGCCGCGAAGGCGGGATGATGGGGCTGGAGGATTATCAGGAGGTGAAAACCCTGCATTTCGGATGAGACCGCCGCCTAGGGCTTTCATCTTTCCCGAAATACTCCGGGGAGCGCGAGGGGCCGGCCCCTCGCACCCTCTCTGTCACGGCACGCCCGCGGCTGCCATGCCGTTCATCGTTCTTCTCAGGGGGCGGGCGCGCCGTAGATCAGACGGCTCAGATCCGAGAACATGCTGCCGCTTCGGGTGAATCCCAGAACCGCATCGCGGATCGCGCTGGCGCGGGCTGCGCCCAGCACAGGGGCGGCGAATTCCATGAACTTGCGCTCAACGTCCTGTCGGGAAAACGGTGCTTCGGGGCCGCCGCGGGCGTGGACATCGCCGGACTCGATCACCTGCCCGCTGGTCAGCGTCACCGCCACATCGGCGACCCGGCAGGCCGGGAAACGGACCGAATGGCGCGCGGCCTCCGCGACCGAAATCCGCTCGTGGATCGAGGCAACCAGCGGGTCGGAAAGGCCCGCGCCGGAGATATGCTCGACCCCGATCCGGCCATACGCCGCCTGCACCGCCACGGCAAAGCCCAGCGAGTACTGCGCCTGGCTGGTGGTGACGGGGATGCCGGGGTAGAGGCAGGCGCTTTCGTGGAAGGTGTTGATGCGGATTCTCTCTATCTGCTCATGGGTCAGGCCGTGCTCCAGCATCACCTGCCGCAGCGCGTCGATCGGGGCATGGGCCCAGCGGCAGACCGGGTAGGGCTTCACATACTGATGCTCCATCTGCCAGAAGCTGCCGAGGTCCTGCCAGTGTTCCGCCACCCGGTCTTCCTCGATGGTGATCGCGGGCGCGCCGGTAAAGCCTTTCTCGGCCAGAACCGCCGCCGACATCCCGGCCATCGCGCCCCAGCCGGAGCCGTCGTGCAGCATCGTGGGGCTGGCGATCTCGCGCATCATCTGGCTGCGGGGGCCGTGGAATTCGGCAATTCCCAGCGCCTCGCGCAGCTGGGCGCGGGACAGCCCGCGCATCCGGGCCGCCACCGCCGCCACCCCCAGCGCGTTCCAGGCGCCGGAAGTGTGGTAATCGCTGACGGTGGCATGCAGCGACAGCGCGGCGCGGCCTGCCAATTCATAGCCCACAGTGGTGATTGCCAGTGCCTCAGGACCGGAGAAGTCCGGCACGGTTTCCGCCAGCGCGGCGATGGCCGGGATCACCACCACGCCGATGTGGCCCTTGGTCGGAGCATAGCCGTCATGGCCGTCCAGATTGTCGGTGGCGGTGGCGGCGGCATAGGCGGCGCCTGCGATGCTGACCCGGCGGCCGTCGAACATAAGGCGGGCGCCCAGCCCCTCCTCGCCGCAGCCGTAAAGCGCCACGGCGGTGCCGCGGGCGATGCGGCCGGCCTCCATCGGGGTGGCGGCGATGGTGATGCCCAGGGTGTCGAGGAACATCAGCGCCGCCGCCTGCCGGGTGGTTTCCGGCAGGTCAGCGGGGGTGAGGCCAAAGGTGAAATCGGCGGCGCGGTCGAAGGTGGCGGTCATGGCGGTTCTCTCGCAGGGCGTTTCCCGCGTCAGGCTAGGGGGGCCAGGGGCCGGTGACCCGCAAATAAACCGGGGTCATAGGCCTGCTATATTTCGTGAAAAGCGCGCAAGACCTCGTTTCCGGGCTGTTCCGGGCCGCTAACCCTTGGGAATTGCGGCGCATTCCAAAGCATGTGAACATGGCCCCGAAACCGCCAGCGGACCGCCTGATGAAGAATCTCCCCCATCTGACATTCCTGCGCTCGTTCGAGGCCGCCGCGCGCTACCTCAGCTTCACCTCGGCGGCGGATGAGCTGAACTGCACCCAGTCCGCTGTCTCCAACCATGTGCGCAGCCTGGAGGAGTTCATCGGCCGGCCGCTGTTCGTGCGCCATCCGCGGTCCCTGTCGCTGACCGACGTGGGGGAGGCCTATCTGCCCTCGGTCCGCCATGCGCTGCAGGAGATTGATTCAGCCACGCAACTCCTCATTTCGCAAAGCCACAAGCGGGAGGTGGTGATCTCCTGTCCGGTCAGCCTGGCGGAACGCTGGCTGTTGAAGGTGATCGAGGGGTTTTCCGCGGCGCATCCCGGCATCGACCTGACCATTCACAGCACCATCTGGGTGGACGTGGAGACCAACGTTTCGGACATCTCGATCACCATCAACCACGTGGATGATGTGACGGGACCGGCGGTTAAGCTGTGGGACGAGAAGCTGGCGCTGGTCTGCGCGCCGGATTACCGGGTGGGCGGCGAGGCGCTGACCCGGCCCGAACAGCTGGCGCAGGCCAAGCTGATCCACATCCTCGGCCGCCCGGTCTATTGGGAGAGGATCGCCGGGCATTTCGGCCTGACCGGGATCGAGCAGAAGGGCGGTTTGCAGACCAATTCCTCCAACATGGGGCTGGAGTTTGCGGCCAATGCGCTGGGGTGCGCGGTGCTGCCGAAGTCGCTGGTGCGCCAGCAGGTGGCCAGCGGGCGTCTGGTGGAGCCGTTCACGTTTGACCTTGACTGCCCCTGGACCTATTTCGCCACCTTCAAGGACAAGGCGGCAACGCCCTCTGTCAAGCATTTCAAGACCTGGCTGCTGCAGGCTGCGGCGGAGATGGAGCTGTAGCGCCTGACTGCCGGGTGCCGAGGACATTGAATTCCGGCGGCGCTTGCCGTATATACGGGTATATATACAAAGGGCCTGCCAATGATTGAGACCAAGATCAGAAAAGTCGGAAACTCCGCTGTCATCACCCTGACGACGGAGATGCTGACGATGCTGGACGCCAAGGAAGGCGACACGCTGTTTGTGGTGCGCGGCGATGATGGCAGCCTCAAGGTGATGGCGCATGACCCCTCCGTGGCGGAGGCGCTGGCGGCGGCTGAGATCGTGATGGATGAGAACCGCGACCTGCTTCAGGCGCTTGCGTGAGCACTTATAAATGGGTGCCGCTGGCAGCCGTTACTGTCATTCACGACCGGCAGATTTCCCGCCACGGCGGTGCAGCGGGGATGCGTGACAGGGCGCTGCTGGAGATGGGCTGCGCGCGGGCGATGAACCTTGCGGCCTATTCGGATGCAGGCGTGGCGGAGGTTGCCGCGGCCTATGCGTTCGGGATCGCCAAGGCGCACGCATTTGTTGATGGCAACAAGCGCACGGCGTTTGTGACCGCTATCACCTTTCTGCGCCTCAATGGCTACCAGTTCCGCCCTGACCCGGTGGTGGGCGTGCGGATGATGGAGGACCTTGCCACGGGGGATGTGGACGAGGCCGCATTTGCGGAGTGGCTGACGGCAGGGATGGTGCCTGTATAGTTTTTGCCAACAGTTTTGACCCGCCCGGCTGAAGGCCGGGCAGCGCCCGACCGCCCCCATGGGCGGGCGCTTCGCTTCCGCCCGCGGCCGGGCGCTGTCCTTTGCGTATGTATTCGGGCCGCCACCTCAAGCGGCCCGTTTTCTTGTCGCAGTGCCTCAGGCCCGCAGCCGTGAACCCGAAGGATCAAAGGCTGCCGCTTCCAGAATGCGCGCCTTGTGCGGCTTGCCGAGGATGAACACCTCGACCGCATCCCCCGGCCCCGCAACCGCCGGGTTGGCATACCCCAGCGCCAGCGACTTGCCCGCGGAGTAGCCGTAGGCACCGGAGGTCACCCGCCCGGCCGGTTTGCCTTCGGGCGTGAAGATGGGTTCACCGCCGGAGGCATCGGCGTCGTTCACAGCGTCGATTTCAAAGGCCGAGAGCACTTCACGCGGGGCGTTGTCCTTGATCTTCAGATAGGCGTCCTTGTTAAGGAAATCCTTGTCCAGCTTGATGAGACCGGCGAGGCCAACCTCCTGCGGCCAGTATTCCTGGCTGTATTCGCGGCCCCAGGAGCCATAGCCCTTCTCGATCCGCAAGCTTCCCAGCGCCCGGCCGCCGACCGGACCGCCATCGAACTCCGCGGCGGCGGCCAGCAGGGCGGAATACAGCTTGACCTGGTCCTCTTCGGCACAGTGCAGCTCCCAGCCCAGATCGCCGGTGAAGGAGACACGGATCGCCAGGCACTCCACCCCGGCAACGTCGATGGTGCGCGAGCGCATGAAGCGGAAGCCTTCGTTCGACAGATCCGCATTGGTCAGCCGCTGCAGCATGTCGCGGGATTTCGGACCGGCCACATTGAAACCGGCAATGCGGTTGGTGGCGACCTCGAAGGTGGTGCCTTCCGGCAGTTCCACCATGTTGAAGAACCGCTGGTGATAGCGTTCCGCCATGCCAGAGCCGACCATCATGTATTCGTCATCGGCCACCTTGGTGATGGTGAAATCACCGGCCACGCCGCCGCGCACGGAAATCAGCGGGGTCAGGCAGGAGCGGCCCACCTCAGCGGGCACTTTGTTGGCGACCAGCTTGTCCAGCCATGCATGGGCGCCCGGACCCTTGATCACGTAGTTGGCGAAGTTCGAGATGTCGATCACGCCAACGTTTTCCCGCAGCATGTTCACCTCGCGGCCCACCGGCTCCCACCAGTTCTGGCGGGTGAAGCTGCTGGTTTCCTTGACGCCGGGCGCGTCCGCAAACCACAGCGGATGCTCCCAGCCGCAGTTGAGGCCAAAGACGCAGCCCATTTCCTTTTGCATCTCATAAGCCGGGCGCACACGGGCCGGGCGGCCGGCGCTGCGTTCCTCGTTCGGGAAATGGATGGCAAAGCGGTGGGCGTACTGGTCCTCAACCCGGGCCTTGGTGAATTTCTTGTCGGCCCAGTCGCCAAACCGCGCCAGATCCCAGGCGAACATGTCGTACTGCGGCTCGCCCTCGATCATCCATTGCGCCGCCAAGAGGCCCAGGCCGCCGGACTGGGAAAAGCCGGGGATGATGCCGGTGCAGCAGAAGTAGTTTTTCAGCTCCGGCACCGGACCCCAGAGGGCGTTGGAATCCGGCGACCAGATCATCGGGCCGTTGATGACGCGCTTGACGCCTGCGGTTTCGGCACAGGGCACGCGTTCTGTTGCGCGGATCACGTTTTCCATGATCCGGTCCAGATCGTCGGGGAACAGTTCATGCGCAAAGTCCAGCGGGGTGCCGTCTTCAGCCCAGAAGCGCATGTCCTTCTCATAGGCGCCGATCAGGAAGCCGTTGCCCTCCTGCCGGAAATAATACTCGCCGTCGCGGTCGGCGATCGAGGGCAGGCGGCGGCCCAGATTGGCGACCGCGTCGATGGACACCGTCACGAAATACTGGTGCTCGGTCGGCTGCAAGGGCAGGGTGAGGCCCGCCATCGCCGCGACCTCGCGGCCCCAGAGGCCGCCTGCGTTGACCACCCACTGAGTGTGAATGTCGCCCTTTTCGGTTTTCACGATCCAGCTGCCATCGGGCTGCTGTTCGGTGCCGGTCACCGGGCAGAAGCGTTCGACCTGCGCGCCCATGGCGCGGGCACCAGCGGCATAGGCCATGGTCACGCCCGAGGGGTCCACATTGCCGCCGTCGGGTTCAAACATGATGCAACGGATGTCATCAAACTGCGCCAGCGGGTGAAGTTCCTTGGCCTGCTCGCGGCTGACCTCATGGAAGTTCAGGCCATAGTATTTCGCCTTGGCCTCTTGCAGGCGCAGCTGGTGCTCGCGCTCTTCGGTCTTGGCAAGGTACAGGGAGCCGGGCTGGAACACGCCGCAGCCCTGGCCGGTTTCCTTCTCCAGCTCTTTATACAGGTTCATCGTGTAGTGCTGGATGCGGGTCACGTTGTTGTTGTCGTGCAGCCCGTGGATGTTGGCCGCCGCGTGCCAGGTGGAGCCTGCGGTCAGCTCATCGCGTTCCAGCAGCACCACGTCTTTCCAGCCGAGTTTCGCCAGGTGGTAGAGGATCGAGCAGCCGACCAGCCCGCCGCCGATGACAACTGCCTGTGCATGGGTTTTCATGCGTTCTTGTTCCCTTGCCTGCGTGCCTGAATCGGCGCGCCCTGCAGGCTGGGGCGGGCCGCTTAAATCCTTCCGGGCGACCCTAGCCGCCGTGGCAGGGGATGACCCGTGAAGAATTCAGACCCAATGGCCCCGGATTTGTTGGGTCATTGGAGCGATCCCTTCAGATACGGACCGCCCGGCCGAGAGGCCGGGCAGCGCCTGACCTTCCCGTCAAACCGAAGGTTTGCCTCCGGCAAAACGGGAAGGCGCTTTCGCGCCCACCCAAGGTCAGGCGCCGCCCTCAGCTCTGTTTTTCACCCGGTGATCTCTTTCATCACGCCCAGGAATTTCGCCACTTCGCCCACGCTGTTGTAGTGGCACATGGACACGCGCACGCAGCTGTCCATGCCAAGCGGCGTCAGGATGTTGCCGGAGTAATGGTCCGCCTTGCGCAGATGGGTGCGGATGCCCTGATCGTTCAGGCGTTTGACCACATCCGCCGAGGGCACGCCTGCGACGGTCAGCGACACCAGCCCTTCGCGCGCCGGGTTGTCCGCACCGCCGAGGATGGTGACGCCCGCCATCTCCGCCAGGCCCGGCAGGTTGCCGGTGCCAAAGATCATGGCGTCGGTCAGGGTTTTCTCGTGGGCATGGATCGCCTCGCCCGCGGCCACGAATTTTGCGCGCCGGTCCGTGGCACCGCTGACCTCGCCGCCGAGCCACTCCAGATAATTCGCCACATCCGACAGCGTCGCATAGCTGCCGGTGTCGCGGGTGCCCATTTCCCAGTTGTCCTCCGGCCCGCCGATCAGCGCATTATGCGGCAGGGCGGTCAGCCGGTCGGAAATCCAGGCGAGGCCATAGCCGTGGCGCGAGAACATCTTGTAAGGCGAGATCACATAGCCATCCACGCCGTAGGCCGCCAGGTCGATCCGCCCGTGGGCGGCGTGCTGGATGCCGTCGACGATGATCAGGCACTCCGGCGCAACTTCGCGGATGGCGGCGGCGCAGGCGGCCAGATCGACGCCCATACCAGTGACCGGCGAAGTATGGACGATGGTCGCCACCACGGTATCCGGCGTGACCGCACGGGCATAAGCATCCGCCGTGATAGTGCCGGTGGCGCCGTCATGCGGGATCAGCACATGCGTCTGCCGCGCCACCCCGGCCCAGCGGGCGCAGGCGGAGCGGGTGGCTGGATGCTCCAGCGTCGAGCCCAGCACGGTGCCGCCCTCCGCGGTGCCGAGGCAGGCGTTCATAATCAGGCGGAACAACAGCTCTGTGCCGCTTTCGCCCGCGAAGAACTGGCCGCCCGGTGCGTTCATCATCACGCGCATGTCGTCCTTGGCCTTGGCGATCACCCGCACCAGCTCGTGGCTGCCGGGATTGTCGCGGCCCTGGTTGTCGGGGATCGCGGCATAGCGGGCGGAGGTTTCCACCACCGCGTTCAGCGTCAGCGCGCCGCCGGCGTTTTCAAAGAACACCCGCGGCCCCTGCTGGGGGCATTCGTCCACCTGGGCGAAACGGGCGCGGATCTGGTCAAGGAGGGCGTCAGTGATCTGGGGCATGGCAAGTCCAACAGAAAAGCGTTTGATTTGCCGGCACAGTAGGGCGGTTGCCGGGCGGGGGCATCCAAAAAATCCGGGGCTAAGGGCGGAAACGTTTGTAAGGAACCGCCCGGCGGAACGCCGGGCAGCGGCTGTCCGCCCCGTCAAACCAAAGGTTTGCCTCCGGCAAAACGGGCGGGCACTGCCTTCACTGGGTCAGGTGATAAACCCCGAAAACGGCACGCGCAGGGCGGCCCGGTGAACCATTTCCGAGAGCGTAATGATGTCGAACACCGGCCGGTTCAGCGCCGCTTGCAGCGCATGGGCATAGGGCGGCAGATCGGTGCATTCCAGCACGATCGGGCCGATCTCAGGATTGCGGGCGATCAGGCCCTTGGCGGCGGCCAGCAGCTCTGCCTCCACCTTGGCCAGATCCATCGCGGTGCGCTCGTTGCGCAGGATCACGGTGGAGAACTCCTCCGCGTCGTCCAGCCCCTGCACCACGATGGGCGTATTTTCAGCGCCGACACCGTGCAAGTGCGCCTCCGTCAGGCTGCCGGCAGAGGCGGTGATCACCCCCACCGTGCGCCCGGTCATCTGATGCGCCAGCGGCACCTGGATCAGCGAGGAGACAAACACCGGCACATTCACCGCTGCGGCGATCTCCTTCTGGAAAATCGCCAGGAACCCGCAGGAGCCGGTGATCGCCCGCACGCCCTTGGCCTCCAGCCGCTTGGCGGCAGCGATCAGCCGGTCCCTCATCTCGCCCGTGGGGTTGGCCAGCAGTTTCGGCACGGTAATCCCGTCCAGCATCTCGTAAAGCGTGGTGAAGGGCAGGCTGGAGGGGTTCTTGATATGGCCGGGGGGCTTGGGAAAGTAGCTCTCCAGCGCCAGAACACCGATGGAGACGCCGCAGATGTTCTGCCCGCCGGGGTGGATGGTCATGACTTGATCCTTTCATAGCGCCGCGCGCGGAACGGCGAGAGGTCTTCGTTCACCGGCGTGCCGCTGACGATATCCGCCACCAGCCGCCCGGTTTTCGGGGCCATCATCAGGCCGTAATGGCTGTGGCCGAAGGCGGCGATCAGATCGGGGAAGCCTTCGACCTCGCCGATGCAGGGCAAGCTGTCGGGCAGGCTGGGACGCTGGCCGGACCAGGTGTCCATATCCTCCGCCCGCAGGTCCGGAAGCAGCGCGCGGGCCAGCCTCACCAGCCCGTCCAGCCGTTTCCGGTTCAGGGGCTGATCGAGGCCCGCAAATTCGGCGGTGCCTGCCACCCGCAGCCCTTCCTCCATCGAGGAGGCCACGAATTTCATGTCCATATCCATGATCGAATTGTTGAGCGCGACGCCCGGATTTTTGAATGAAACGTGGTAGCCGCGCTCGGACTCCATCGGGATCCTGATGCCCAAGGGTTTCAGCAGCTCGCCGGACCAGACGCCCATCGCCAGCACCAGCTTGGGCGTCCACTCCTGGCCCGTCTCGGTGGTATAGGTCCAGCCGCCGGTCCCGGACGGCTGGATCGCCCGCACGGTTTGCCGCAGGATTTCCCCGCCCATCGCTAGGAACTTCTCCGCCAGAATGGTGCCAATCCGGCCCGGAGAGGTTGCCCGGGCCTGGCCCTTGATCAGGATGGCGGCCTGAAACTCCGGCGTCAGCGCCGGTTCCAGATCGCGCAGCTCCGCCGCGCCGATCCGTTCCATCTCCGCGCCGCGGTCGCCGCGCATCCGGTAATCCACCGAATTCAGGTCCGCCGCGTCCGCATTGCGGAAGGCATGGACGTAATAGCTGTCTTGCACCAGATCCTCATGCCCGGTCCCCGCGAGGTGCTGGCGGTACAGATCGACGCAGTTGCGGTTCAGCGTGTCCATCGCGCCGGAAATCTGCTGAATCCGCCCTTCGCGCCCTTCCGACAGGAACCGCAAGCCCCAGGGTGCGACCTTGGGCAGGTAGGCAGGTTTCACCGTCACTGGCCCCAGCGGGTCCAGCAGCCAGCCCGGCACCTTCTTCCACAGGCCCGGCATGGATTGCGGCACCACCGACCAGGGCGAGATGATGCCGGCATTGCCGTATGACGTCGCCTGGCCCGGTGCGTCCCGGTCGATGAGCCGGACCCGCAGGCCCCTTTCTGCCAGACTCAAGGCCGAGCAGATGCCGACGATCCCGGCGCCCAGAACCGTCACATCGGGGGAGACGGGGGCGCTCATTGCGCCGCCCCGGCTTGAAGCTTGCGCTGCTGGCCCAGCTGCTGCAGCAGCACCGGCGCCATCACCGCAAGCGCTGCGATGTCGGAGCCGCCGGAGGGCGCCACCAGCAGCAGTCCCCCGACCGCCATCAGCAGCCGCCAGATACCGCCGAGCGGCGCCAGGAAGTAGGCCGAAACAGCGGTGGCGATGGCAAAGACGCCCGCCGCGCAGGTCAGGGTGACCTGGGTGAAGCTCAGCAGCGTGAAATGCTCCGGCAGCACGATCAGCATGGTGGGCGCGTAGACAAACACCATCGGCACCATCAGCTTGCCCAGCCCCAGGGTAAAGGCGTTGAGCCCGGTGCGGAACGGGTTGGAGCCCGCAATCCCCGCCGCCGCATAGGCCGAGGCGCAGACCGGCGGGGTGATCTCGGAAATCACACCGTAGTAGAGCACGAACATATGGGTGGCGAGCGGCGGCACGCCGAGCTGGCTGAGGGCAGGCGTCGCAACCGCGACCAGCATGATATAGAGCGCGGTGGTCGGCAGTCCGGCCCCCATCAGGATACAGGCCATGGCGATCAGCACCAGCGACAGGAACTGCTGGATCGACGGCTGGCTGAACGCCTCGATCGAGGTCCAGTCCAGGAAGGGCGCAATCGCTGCTGCCATATCCGCCGCGCCGCCTGTGACCATGAAGCCGAGGCGGAAGCCGACGCCGGTGGTGTTGATCACACCGACCACGATGCCCACCGCGGCAGAGGCCGCCCCCACCGCCAGGGCGTATTGCACGCCGACATGGAAGCTGTCGAACAGGTCGCGGAAATTCTGCCGCTCGTTGCGGTGCAGGCAGCCGATGACGGTCAGCGCCGCCAGCATCCCGGCCATGACGGGCGTGTAGCCCTCGCCGGAATAGGGCGACGCCTTCCAGAAAATGAAGGCGAGCAGCGCCAGCGGCACCAGCAGCGTGGCCGGTTTGTCAAAGGCGCAGAAGCCGACGACGATGCACAGGCTGAGGCCGATGAAAGCCGCCATGTTGGGCGAATAGCCCGAGAACAGCACCAGCAGAAGCGCGATCAGCGGAATGATGGTGTACCAGCCGTCCTTCCAGACCTGCAGGAACTTGGGCAGCTGTTCCTTGGGATAGGCCGTGAGGCCCAGCTTCTTGGCGGTGAAATGCACGATCGAAATCACCCCGATATAGTGCATGAGCGCGGGCACAATCGCCGCGATCACGATGGTGGTGTAGGGCACTTCCAGATATTCAGCCATCAGGAAGGAAGCCGCGCCCATGATCGGCGGGGTGATCTGCCCGCCTGCCGAGGCCGCGGCCTCAACCCCGCCTGCGAAATGGCCGGGGTAGCCCATTTTCTTCATGTTGGGGATGGTCAGGGAGCCGGTGGAGACCGTGTTGGCAATGGACGAGCCGGAGATGGTGCCGAAGAAGGCCGAGGACACCACCGACACCTTGGCCGGCCCGCCGGTATAGCGGCCAGCGAGCAGCATGGCGTTGTCGACAAAGAACTGCCCCAGCCCCATCCGCTGCGCCACCACGCCGAACAGCACGAAGTGGAACACCACGGTGGAAACCACCCACAGCGTCACGCCAAAGATGCCTTCGGACGGGAAATACATGTTGTTGACGAACTGCTGCCAGTTGACGCCGGGGTGCTTGAGGATCTGCGCGGGCATGTAGGGGCCGAACAGTGCATAGACCATGAACACGAGGATGATCAGCGGCAGCACAAAGCCGATGGTGCGGCGCGCGATCTCCAGCACCGTCAGGATCAGCACCGAGCCGAAGAACACATCCAGGCTGGACGGGTTGCCCTGCCGCAGCGCCTGTTCGGCAATGTCGAAGCCGAACATGTCAAAGCCGCGCCAGCTGACCCAGAGAAACAGCGCCGCCGCAATGCTGAGGCCGGTCAGCGCCCAGTCATAGAGCGGCACATTGCCGGGGCGCAGCGGATTGGGTCCGCGCCAGTCCAGGCTGCGCGCGGTCCGGATAATGGGAAAGCCCACGAAAATGAACAGGAACAGGCCCGCCAGGTGAATGCCCATATGCACATGGTCCACCGGCGTGCCGAACCCGGCCGTCCACAGGTGATACAGGGCAAAGGCGATGCTGGCCCAATAGATGAACCCCGTCAGCTTGGGTCCGTTGTCGCGCGTGTTCAGAGCGGAGTCGTACTGCTTCTCCAGCTCCTCAAGCGCCTTGGTGTCGAGATGGGTGTCCAGGGACATCGGGGGTCTCCAGTTCCGGGCTTCACCGGCAGGGTGCCGGGAAACGTAAAGCAGCAGCGAGGATCTCCTTGCAACAGGTGCTTAAGCTTTCCGGTAATTCTTTGAAACAGAGGGCCAGGTTGCTTTGTGACACTGAGGGCAGCGCCCGACCCTGGGTGGGCGTCAATCGCCCTCCCGCGGGGAGGGTGGGGCGCTGCCCGGCGGTGCCGCCGGGCGGTTCTTTATGTATTGAGATGCCGTGGAAAAGCGTTACTTCAGCATTCCGGCTTCGCGATAGAAGCGTTCAGCCCCCGGATGCAGCGGCACGCCGATGCCCTCAACGCCGTCCAGCGCGGTTTCCAGCGTGATCGCCTTGCCCTTGGGGTGGCCGTTGTCCAAGAGCTTGCGGGCGGTGTCGGACCACATCGCCTTGGTGATCTGGTAAATCAGCTCTTCATCCATGCTGGCATTGGTGACCAGCATCCCGGAGACGGCGACGGTGTTCACGTCGTAATCCACGCCCGGATAGGTACCCCCCGGAATGGTCGAGGGGATGTAGTAGGGCACCGTGGTATTGGCCATCTTGACCTCTTCCTCGGACCAGTTGTGCAGTTCCATCCCCTTGGTGTTGTCGAGCTGGATCATCGCCGCAACCGGCGTCCCCGCGGCATAGAAGTAGGCGTCCAGCTGGCCGTCTGCGATGCGTTCGGCGGACTGGGCGTTGTTCAGTTCGGCCTCGTCGATGTTATCGCGGTTGACGCCGTGGTCGTTCAGGATCAGCTCCACCGCGATCTGGGTGCCGGAGCCGGCCTGCGCGATGCCCACGCGCTTGCCCTTAAGATCCGCGAGGCTTTCCAGCTTGTGGCCCTCGGGCAGCACCAGGTGCAGGTCTTCCGGGAACAGGTTGGCGATCACCCGCAGGTCGGGCTTGGCGTTGCCTTCGAACTTGCCCTTGCCGTGGTAGGCGAAATGCAGGGTCGCGGCGCCGGACAATCCTGCCTCCATCTGGCCTGCCTGAATGGCGTTCACGTTATGGGCAGAGGCGTTGGTCGACTGCGCCATTGCCACCAGGCCCGGCACGCCGCAGTTGCCGCCCTCGTCACAGGCGCGCGAGCCGGGCGGGTTGGAAATCGCGTTGGCGATGATGCCGCCGATCGGGAAATAAGTGCCGCCCGCGCCGCCGGTGCCGATGCGGAAAAACGTCATGTCCTGCGCCACCGCTGTTCCGGTCAGCATGGTGCAGGCCAGCGCGGCCCCGGTCAGTGTCTTGATAAATCCCATTGTCTCTTCCCTTGTTTTTGGCTGCCGCGTTGCCCGGCAGCTCTCTCCTCCGATTTTTGCATCATGAGTAAGGAAACTCATAAGTACAAATTTAAAATTATACTGTATGTATAGATCGGATTTATGATGGGTTTGCGCTAAGGGGGCCGGAACATGAACTCTCATCAGCTTGCGGTCTTTCATGAGGTCATGAAGACCGGTTCGGTCAGCCAGGCGGCGCGCAACCTGCACCGCACCCAGCCCGCCATCAGCGCCGCCATCAAGACGCTGGAGGAGGAGCTGGGGCTGCCCCTGTTCCTGCGCGAAGGCCGCCGCCTGGTGCCGGTGCCCGAAGCGCAGTATCTGATGGCGGAGGCGACCGAGATCCTGTCGCGGATGGAAACCGCGCAGCAGAACCTGGCCAACATGCGCGACCGGGTGCAGGGGTCTATCCGCATCGTGGCGATGCCGGGGCCGTCGACCTATCTGCTGCCGGAATTCATCAGCCGGTTCGTGGCCGGAAAGCCCGAGGTGCGGGTGACGCTGGCCACCCGGTCCTCGCCGCAGGTGCGCAGCCTGGTCGCCGCCAACAGCTTTGACATCGGGTTCTGCGACATGACCCGGTTCCGCGGCGACCGCAAACTCTATGCGGCGGAGGAACTGCCCAGCAATTGCCTGTGCGCAGTACCGGCCGGCCATCCGCTCGCGCAGCAGGAAGTGATCACCGCGCCGGACCTCAGCGGCCAGCCTATGGGCGCGCTGCAGCCGGACCACACCACCTATCAGGCCACCTCGCAGGCGTTTCAGGCCGCGGGCGCCGAATTCAACCTGCGCTATGACGCGCAGTATTTCCTGCCTCTGTTCCACTTCATCGCGGCCGGGCAGGCCTGTGCCGTGGTCGATGTGCTCAGCGCCGAAAGCTACCGCCGCAGCCACGCGGGCGAGGCGCGGATCCGCTTCCTGCCGTTCGAGCCGAAGATCCCCTTTGGCTATTCGATCCTGACCCCCAGCGAGCGGCCGCTGTCGCAGCTCGCCGCCAGCTTTGCCTCGGCCTGGCGCGAATATGTGACGGAAATCCTGGCGGCCTCCGCAAGGTAGGCGGACGCTTAGGAGAATTCGGCCCCCCGTCCTGACCGCACGCGTCATGCCTGCGGGCGCTTAGCACATTGATCTTAGAAGCTGAATTTCCTGCAGAAGTTTAGCCTTCACTTCTATCTACAGAATTGTATACAGTTATGAGTGCGAATCCTGGGCTGCGGCCCGGGGCAGGTTCTATGCAGGCTTTGGGAGGCCCCCCCATGACAACCACTATGACTGGCGCCGAGGCGATGGTGCGCTCGCTTGAGGCGCATGGCGTCACCCATATCTTTGGCCTGTGCGGCGACACCACGCTGCCATTCTACGATGCGATGAACCGGCTGGAGCATGGCATCACCCACGTTCTGACCCGCGACGAGCGCAGCGCGGCCTATATGGCCGACGGGTTTTCCCGCGTGACCGGGCGGGCCGGCGTTTGCGAGGGTCCGTCCGGCGGCGGCGCCACCTATATCCTGCCGGGGCTGATCGAGGCCAATGAAAGCTCCTATGCGGTGCTGGCGATCACCACGGACATTTCCGTCGGCTCCTACGGGAAATACCCGCTGACCGAGGTGAACCAGGAGGCTTTAATGGCGCCGCTGACCAAGTTCAACACGGTGATCAAGCGCGCCGACCACATCCCGCGCATGGTGCGCCAGGCGTTCCGGGCGATGACCACCGGCCGCTCCGGCGCCGCGCATCTGGGGCTGCCGTATGACATTCAGCACGACGACGTTCCGGCCGGTGATATCTGGGGCGATCCCAGGCACCAAAGCTACCCCGCCTACCGCGCCGCGCCGGAACCGGGCGCGGCAGAGGCCGCCGCCGAGGCCATCCTTTCCGCCAAATCGCCCCTGATCGTCTGCGGCGGCGGCGTGGTGATTTCGGATGCGATGGCGGAGCTGGACCGGCTCGCTTCCCGTCTCGACATCGCGGTGGGCACCTCGATTTCCGGCAAGGGGTCGCTGGCCGACACCCACCCGCAATCGCTGGGGGTTGTCGGCTCCAACGGCGGCACCGATGAAACCTGGGAGATGATGGAGGCTGCCGATCTGGTGGTGTTCCTGGGCTGCCGGGCCGGGTCCACCACCACATCGCGCTGGGAGGCGCCAAAGCCCGGCTGCCGCATTGTGCATATCGACAGCGACCCGATGGTGATCGGTGCCAACTACCCCGCCGAAGTCGGGGTGGTCGCGGACCTGAGGCTGGCGCTGGCGGCAATGAACGCCTATCTCGACAGCCGCGCGGGCGATTTGCCAACCTTTGGCGGCGCCGCGAAAATCGCAGACCTCAAACAGCGCAAGTTCGCCAGGTTCGAGGCGCTGGCGGCCAGCCAGACCGAACAGGTCCTGCCGGAGCAGATCATCCGCGCGCTGAACCGCAACCTGCCCGATAATGCCATCGTGGTCTCGGACCCCGGCACCAGCTGCCCCTATTACAACGCCTACTCGCAGCAGAAGCACCCGGGCCGGCAGTACATCACCAACCGCGCCCATGGGGCGCTGGGGTATGCCCTGTCCGCGTCGCTGGGTGCCTGGTTTGGGCGGCCTGACAGCAAGGTCGTGGGGCTGATGGGCGACGGGTCCTTCAACTTCACCTGCGGCGAGCTGGAAACCGTGGTGCGCTGCAACGCGCCGATTACGTATGTGGTGTTTTCCAACGCCAGCTTCGGCTGGATCAAGGCCAGCCAGCGCGATGATTGCGGCAAGCGCTACTATAATGTGGACTTCAACCGCACCAGCCACGCAGCGGTGGCCGAGGCCTTCGGGGTCAAGGCCTGGCGGGTGGAGAGGCCGGAGGATCTGGAGCAAGCCGTGCAGGAGGCCTTTGCCCATGACGGCCCAACCCTGATCGACGTGGCCTGCCAGGCGCTGGAAGAGGCCGCCGCGCCGGTGCGCCGCTGGATGGGCTGATCCTCTGCAAGACCCTGCCTGCCGCCCGGCGGCACCGCCGGGCAGCGCCCGTCCGCCCCCATGGGCGGGCGCTTCGCTTCCGCCCGCGGACGGACGCTGCCCTCTGCTTCAGGTTTCGCTTCCCCGTTCCGCTGCGCCCGATTTGCTTTTCCCTGCTGGCCGGTTATCAATCCTGAAACCCGCTATCAGGAAAGGCGCCCGCACCATGGACAAACCCACCGCCCCCAAACCCGGAGCCATGCTGCACCTGCGCGGCAACACGCTGTCCGAGGGCGACCCGGTGGCGCTGCCGCTGACGCAAAGCTCGATGTACCATCTGCCGGGCGACTGGAACGGCGGCCCCAGCTATGGCCGCGCGGACAACGCCACCTGGGAGCATCTGGAGCATGTGCTGGGGTATCTGGAGGATGCGCCGGCGCTGGCTTTCCCTTCGGGCATGGCGGCGATCTCGGCGTCGCTGTTTGCCACGGTCAAGGCAGGCTCCCGGATCCTGATCCCGTCGGACGGCTATTACGTGACCCGGCGCCTCAGCGAACGGTTCCTGCAGCCTTTGGGGGTTGCGGTGGAGCAGCGCCCGACGGCCAGCTTTGCCGAAGGCGGATTTGAGGGCTTTGACGTTGTTTTTGCGGAAACCCCGTCCAACCCCGGACTGGACCTCTGCGATCTGCGCGCGGTTTCGGAGGCGGTGCGTGCGGCGGGCGGGCTGCTGATCGTGGACAACACCACCATGACCCCGCTGGGCCAGCGCCCGCTGGAACTGGGCGCGGATGTGGTGGTGGCCTCCGACACCAAGGCGCCGGGCGGCCATTCGGATGTGCTGATGGGGCATCTGGCGACGCGCAACCAGGATGTGCTGCAGGCGGCGCGGGAGTGGCGGCTGTTCGGCGGCGGCATCCCCGGCCCGCAGGAGGCCTGGCTGGCGCACCGCGGGCTGGAAACGCTGGAGGTGCGGTTCGACCGGATGTGCAGCACCGCAGAGCTGCTGGCCGAACGGCTGGCCACGCATCCGCGGGTGCAAAAGATCCGCTTTCCGGGGCTGACATCCGATCCTTCGCACGCGCTGGCGAAACAGCAGATGGCGCGGTTCGGCTTCCTGATCTCGGTCACGCTGGACAGCGCGGACCAGGCCGATGCCTTCATCAACAATTGCCCGCTGATCCGGGCAGCGACCTCCTTTGGCGGGGTGCATACCTCGGCGGAGCGCCGCGCCCGCTGGGGCGATGCCGTGGCGCCGGGGTTTGTGCGGATTTCCGTCGGCACCGAACCTGCGGAAGAGCTGTGGAGCGCGATGGCGGCTTCGCTGGACGCGCTTCAGGGCTAGGGCCGCCATAGTGGTTTCCCGCCGCTGTCCCTGCGGGGACAGGCGCGGAAAACAGTCTTAGGTCAGCGCCTGATAAAGCGACGTGAGCCAGCTGGTGACCGCCTTCACCTCCTCCCGCTGGCCCGCGCGGTCGTTGATCACCAGGTAGTGCGAGCGGCGTTTCGGCAGCTTGCAGGCGGTGGGGGCGATGACCAGCCCCTGATCCAGATACTGCTTGGCAAAGCTTTCCAGCACCATCGTAACCCCATGGCCTGCCGCCACCGTCTGCAGCGCCAGCAGCGAGGAATCGGCCTTGAGCCAGTCAGTGGTGACCTGCAGCGTCAGCCCGTGCAGATCCGCCAGGCGGCCCCAGTCGGTTTCGGAGCCGATGATCTGCACCACGTCGGCGCGGGCCAGATCCTCGATCGACGGCGCGCCGCCAAGGGCTGCGGCATAGGCCGGGCTGCACACCGGAATGGCGTTTTCGTGGCCCAGATGCAGGATCTGCGCCTCCTGCCAGTCGCCGGAGCCGTAGCGGATGTCGATGTCCAGCGCCTCCTCGTCGAACCGGCTGGCCCAGACCGTTGTGGAAAGCTGCACGAAGATGTCCGGGTGTTCGGCCTGAAACCGGGCCAGCTGCGGCGCGATCACCAGGGCGGCGCAAGAGATCGTTGCGCGCAGCCGCACCACGCGTTTGCGCTTGCTGCTGAACAGGCCGGTGGTGGCGCGCTGCATATCGTCAAAGGATTTTCGGATCGGCTGGGCATAGGCCTGGCCGGTGTCGGTCAGCGCGACGCCGCGGGGCAGGCGTTTGAACAGCCGGGTGTTCAGGTGCTGTTCCAAGAGCCGGATCTGCTGGCTGACGGCGGCGGGGGTCAGCCCCAGCTCTGCCGCCGCAGCGGAAAAACTGCTGAGCCGCGCGGCGGCCTCGAAGGCTTTGAGCCAGGTGACATGGGGCAGGGTGGTCATGCAGACCATTAAGCAGAATTACCCCTAAGGGGCAAAACACATTGTTTGATTTGCGCCTGAGGCGCTGTGCAAGGTCTTTGCACGACACAGAATGCGGGCTGGCCATGGCGCGAACATTTGACTTTATCATCGTCGGGGCCGGCTCAGCAGGCTGTGTGCTGGCGGACAGGCTGACGGCCAGCGGCCGCCACAAGGTGCTGCTGATCGAGGCGGGCGGCACCGACCGGCGGGTCTGGATCAGGATCCCGCTGGGGTACGGATTTACCTTCTCGGATCCCAGGGTGAACTGGCGCTATTCGGCGGCGGCGGATCCAGGGCTGAACGGGCGCGCGGCGTATTGGCCGCGGGGCAAGGTGCTGGGCGGTTCCAGCTCCATCAACGCGATGGCCTATGTGCGCGGACTGCCGCATGATTTCGACGATTGGGAGGCTGCGGGCGCCGCCGGCTGGGGCTGGGAGGCTGTGCGCGCCAGCTATGACGCGCTGGAGAGCAACGACGAGTGGCACGAGGGCCGCCGCCGGCTGCGCGGGAGGGGGCCGGTGCGGGTCACCGACCTCAGCGAGCGGATGCATCCCTTTGCCCGCAACTTCCTCGCTGCCGGGCAGGACATGGGCTGGCCGGTTTTGCAGGACATGAACGCCGCGGCGGGGGGCGGGGCCAATACCCTGCCCGGTGAAGGCCTGGGCTATGTCCGCAGCACGGTGAAGGCCGGGCGGCGCTGGTCCTCGGCCGATGCGTTCCTGCGGCCCGCGATGAAGCGCGGCAACCTGACCGTGGTCAGCGGCGCGCTGGTGGAGAAGGTGCTGACCGCGAGCGGGCGCGCCACTGGCGTGGCCTACCGGGTGAAGGGCAAGACGCAGCTGGCCGCGGCAGCGCGGGAGGTGATCCTGAGCGCGGGCGCGGTGAACTCTCCGCAGCTGCTGCAGCTGTCGGGGATCGGACCGGCGGCGCTGCTGCAGCGGCATGGGATCGCGGTGAAGCATGATCTGCCGCAGGTGGGGCAGGGGCTGCAGGACCATCTGGCGGTGTCGCATTACTTCTGGGCCAATACCGCGACGCTGAACAGCAGGCTCGGCAGTTTCGCCGGGCAGGTGAAGGCCGGGCTGCACTATGTGCTGACCCGCAAGGGGCCGCTGAGCGTGCCGGTCAATCAGTGCAGCGGCTTTGTCCGCACGCAAGGCGCGGCGCTGCCGGATGTGCAGGTCTACTGCAACCCGGCGTCCTATTCGACGCAGGCAAACGGCAAGCCTCAGATCGATAAGGACAACGGCTTCCTGCTGTGCGTGCAGCCCAGCCGCCCGCTCAGCCGCGGGCAGATCACTATCCGCTCCGCCGACCCGGGCCAGGCGCCGCTGATCGAACCGAATTCGCTGTCGGCGGAGGAGGACAGGGTTACGGCGGTGCGCGCCAGCCATCTGCTGCAGGCGCTGGCCGCCACCCCTGCCATCAAACGGGTGACGCGGGAGCGGCGCGATCCGGATATCCTGCACATGGATGACGCGGCGCTGCTGGAAAACTTCCGCGCGCGCGCGGGCAGCGTGTTTCATGCCTCCTGCACCTGCCGGATGGGGCATACTGCGGCAGACTCGGTGCTGGATGCGCGGCTGCGCGTGCATGGGATGGCGGGGCTGCGGGTGATTGACGCCTCGGCCTTTCCGAATGTGACCTCCGGCAACACCAACGCGCCCGCGATGATGCTGGCTGCGCGCGGGGCGCAGATGGTGCTGGACGACAACGAAAACAGGGCCTTGGCGGCTGAATGACAGGGATTTTCAGATGAAGCTCGACAAAATCGAAACCTTTGTGTTCGGCAACCCGCCGCCGCGCCACGGCGGGCGGTACTTCATCTTTGTGCGGCTGACCACCGCCTGCGGCATCACCGGAGCGGGCGAGATCTATAACGCGACCTTCGGCCCGGACCTTTGCTGCGCGATGGCCGAGGAGATGTTTGCCCGCCAGTTCGAGGGCTGCGATCCGCATCATATCGAGAAGCTGTGGCGCAAATCCTATGGCGCGGGCTATACCATGCGGCCGGACGTGACGGTGATGGGGGTGCTGAGCGGGCTGGAAATGGCCTGCTGGGACATCATCGGCAAGGCCGCGGGCAAGCCGGTTTATGAGCTGATGGGCGGCCAGGTGCATGAGCGGCTGCGCAGTTATACCTACCTTTATCCGCCAGAAGGGGATGTGTACCCGGACCCGGACACGCCCAATGTCTACAACGACCCGGATCTGGCGGCGGAGGTAGCGTTGCAGCGGGTGGAGCAGGGCTTCACCGCGGTGAAATTCGACCCCGCAGGCCCCTACACCATCTATGACGGCCACCAGCCGTTGCTGGAGGATCTGGAGCGCAGCGAGATGTTCGTCAGACGCATCCGCGAGGCGGTCGGCACCCGCGCGGATCTGCTGTTCGGCACCCATGGGCAGTTCACCGTCTCCGGCGCCAAGCGGCTGGCGCGCCGGCTGGAACCCTATGAGCCGTTGTGGTTCGAGGAACCGGTGCCGCCGGAGAACCCTGCCGATATGGCGGAGGTGGCGCGGTTTACCTCTATTCCGGTCTCCACCGGCGAGCGGCTTTGCACCAAGCATGAATTCGCCCGCGTGCTGGAGGCCGGGGCGGCCTCGATCCTGCAGATGGATCTGGGGCGGGTCGGCGGTCTCTTGGAGGCCAAGAAGATCGCCTCCATGGCCGAGACGCGGCAGGCCCAGATCGCGCCGCATCTTTATTGCGGGCCGGTGGTGGCGGCGGCGAACATCCAGATCGCAACCTGCAGCCCGAATTTCCTGATCCTCGAAAGCATCGGCACCTTCGAAGGCCCCTATATGTCCTGTCTCAAATCCGCGATCACCTGGGAGGACGGCTATGTGATCCCCTCCCGCGAACCGGGCCTGGGGGTGGAGCTGGACGACGCAGCCATCGCCGCCAGCCCCTATACCGGCCGCAAGCTGCATCTGGAGCTGGCGCAGGAGCCGGTGGTTCCGTAAGCGCGGCGCAGGACCCGCTGCAAGCTGCACCGGCCCCCGGGCCGGGAGGTCCGCCAGGCGGCCCTCATCTGGTTCAATCCCGGATTTCACCTTGGTCCAGGTGCGGGTTGCCGGCCGGCAGATCGGTGGCGGGCTTCTGGTTGCTGAAACAGCTGATGTTCTGCGCCGCCGCGGCAAGCACGTCCAGCGCCCGGGCGATCTCCGCCCTGTTGCGCGCAGTCTCAGCGCTGGCCGGAAGGTCCGGCAGCGTAGAGGCAGAGCAGATCGTTGGCGATGGTGGCCGCCGCGATGGCGGTGATTTCGGAGATGTCATAGGCCGGGGCGACCTCCACCACGTCCATGCCCACCACATCAATGCCCGCAAGGCCGCGAATGATCTCCTGCGCCTGATAGGGGCTGAGGCCGCCGATAACAGGCGTGCCGGTGCCAGGGGCAGAGGCCGGTTCCAGCGCGTCGATGTCGAAGGTGACATAGGTCTGGTGACCGCCAACAATGCCGCGGATCTTCTCCGCCACCGCTTCCGGCCCTGTCTTCTGCACCTCGATGGCGTCGATGATGTTCATCCCCAGCGGATCGGGGTTGTGGGTGCGGATGCCGACCTGAACTGACCGGGCCGGATCCACCAGCCCCTCGCGGATGGCGTGCCACAGCATGGTGCCGTGGTCGATGCGGCCCTCCTCATCCGCCCAGGTGTCGGAATGGGCGTCGAACTGGAGCAGGCTCAGCGGCCCGTGCTTCTCCGCGTGCGCCTTGAGCAGCGGATAGGTGATGAAGTGGTCGCCGCCAATCGACAACAGCGCCGTATCCGTGGCCAGCACATCCCGCGCCGCCTGGGCGATCTGTCCGGGCACCTTGTGCGGATAGCCATAGTCGAACTCGCAGTCGCCGTAATCGACCACCCGCAGCGCCTCAAACGGGTCCGCCTCCCACGGCCATGGCGCCGACCAGGCGATATGGCTGGACCCCGAGCGCACCGCCCGCGGGCCCAGACGGGTGCCGGAGCGGCTGGACACCGACAGGTCGAACGGCACACCCATCACCGCCACATCCGCAGCGCTGAGGTCGCGGGTATAGCGGCGGCGCATGAAGCTGAGCGCGCCGGCATAGCTGGCCTCGGCAACCACCCCGCGGTCGCTGTCGCGGGTAAAGGCCAGGTCGCCCTGCACGGGGTTCACGCTGGAGGTATTGGACATCTAAGGCTCCGTCACATTGAAGAATCTGAGTGAGCCCAGTTTGCAATGTGCGGTTATGCCGGTAAACTCAGCAATGGATGTATATCTATAGGTATAGATGAGCATAGAAACCCGATACCCGCCGCTGCCCGCCGCATGGGCGGACGCGATGGCCGCCCTGGCCGGGACGGCCGGCACCGAGCGTTTTCCCGGCGCGCTGCGGCAGATCCTTGGCCAATGCTGCAGGTTTGAATCGATGATCGTCTCGCGGTATGACGGCGCGCTGCCGCCGGTGTCGCTGTATCAGGACCTGGATGAGCTGCAGGCGGCGATCACGGTGGAATTCTACGCCAGCGGCCCCTACCTGCTGGACCCGCTGTATCAGGCCTGCCGCAACGGCTGCGCGCCGGGCGCCTACCGGCTGATGGATCTGGCGCCCGAGGCCTTCTACCGCTCGGAATACTACCGCGCCTTTTACCGCAAGATAAATATCAGCGACGAAATCGGCGTTCTGGTGCAGGACGGGCCGGAGCGCTGGTTCATCGTCTCGCTGGCCCGCTTTGCCCGCCAGCAGCGGTTCGAGGCCGCGGACACCGACCGGCTGAACGCGGTGTTCAAGGTGATTTCTGCCGCGGTCCGGCGGCAGTGGGGGCAGGCGGAAGCCGCGGTGCAGGGGGGGCAGCCGGACGGCTGGGAAGACCGGATGCAAACCTTCGGCGCCGGCGTGCTCAGCCCGCGCGAGCAGGAGGTTGTGCAGCTGATCCTGCAAGGGCACTCGACCCCGTCGGCCGCGGCCTATCTGGGCATCGCCGAGGGCACGGTCAAGGTGCATCGCCATCACGCCTACTCCAAGCTGGGGATCTCCTCGCAGGCTGAACTGTTTTCCATGGCGACCCGGCATCTGGCGGCAGGGTAGCGCCCTTGGCTGGGATGCTGTCCCGGAGGCCTCAGAGGTGCGTTTCACGCAGCAATCCGCGCATTCAAAGCGGTCAGGACGCCTGAGATTGCGACCGGAGGATGTGCGGGTTAGCGGAACCATCCGCGCGCATCCGGTCAGTTTCCAATTTTTCTGTTGACCAAACCCACATATTCGCGAAATCTGCCCGATAAGCAGGAAAGGGCAGCGCCCGCCGGGCTGCTGCGGTCTGGCGGCGGATGATCCCGGTGCAGGCACCGCCTCCGGTACCCTTGCCGCCGCAGGCAGGCCAGCCCTCCCCCTGCGGTTCACCGGGCAGAAAAACATAAGAAGGGCGCCAGATACGATGCCGATGTCCCCGCACTACACTGAGCGCTGCCCGCGAGCCGCCGGAAAGGCCGCCCGCACTGCTGGCGCAGGTCAAAGGGGAGCGTAATGGCGATCCTGACCTTTCTGATCAGCCTCGCGGGCGCGACGATGCTGCTGCTTTACGCGGTGCGGATGGTGCGGACCGGGATCGAGCGCAGCTATGGCGCCTCGTTCCAGCGGCTGCTGACCGGGCGGCAGAGCCATCTGCAGGCCGGAATGATGGGGCTGACCCTCGCCATCGTGCTGCAAAGCTCGGCGGCGGTGGCGCTGCTTGCGTCGGGGTTCGCGGCCAGCGGCTATCTCGCCTTCCCCACCGGGCTGGCGATCGTGCTGGGCGGCGATCTCGGCTCGGCGCTGATCATCCAGATCCTGTCGTTCAAGCTCGACTGGCTGGTGCCCATGCTTTTGGCGGCGGGCGGCTACCTGTTCGTCAAGACCGAGGCCAAGAAGGCGCGGCAGCTGGGGCGGATCCTGATGGGGGTGGCTTTCATCCTGATTTCGCTCAGGTTTCTGCGCGAGGCGATGGACCCGATCCGCGGCAGCGCCTTTCTGCCCGCCATCGCGGGCTATCTGGCGCGCGACTATATCACCGCCTTCCTGGCGGGCGGCGCGCTGGCCTTCGTGATGCATTCCTCCGTCGCGGCGATCCTGATGTGCGTGACGCTGGTGCAGATCGGCGCCCTTCCCTTTGCCGCCGGGCTGTCGCTGGTTCTGGGGGCCAATTTCGGCTCCGCCTTCATTCCGGTCTGGCTCAGCCGCGGCATGGACCTGAAGGCGCGGCGCATTCCCTATGCCAACCTCGCCCTGCGCGGCACCTGGGCGGTGATCTGCCTGCTCGGGGCCAATCTGGCGCTGCGCCAGGGCTGGCTCGGCGATCCGCAGGGCG